>WQVG01000009.1 GCA_009781675.1 Candidatus Bathycorpusculum acetigenes
ATGTTGTTGATTGTTAGGGTTGTTTGTGGGTTTTGTTTTGGCATACATGGTTTATACATTGTTTATACTTATAAGTTTTGCGATTAATGGATGTTTAAAAAATACCGGGAGCTGAATACATACAAACAGACAAACCAGGGTTAAAATGTAAACAGATATTTATCTTATAAAAATATTAAATTGACCAAAGAGAGAGAGGAAGTTAGCTTAGAAGCAGATAAAATTTAGAGAGAGAGGGGAAACGTCTGCTTCTAAGCTGACTTTTTCTTATAATCATATTTCACCTTGAACCATAAATATCGATGTGATCACCGTCGACAGCAACAATTTCAATACCACAGAGCTAAAAATAGGTGTTAAGCGGATTCAGCCGCGTGCTAACGTTGAGAGGACATAAAAATACTTGAGCCATGCCGCCTCGGCGTTAACAGCCAGACCCGCCCAACTTGTCGGGCACATACTGCTTTTCCACACAAGTAACCTAATTTAAAATAAAATAAAAAATGATGCTGGTTCAGCCATACAGTAACAAAACGATAAATGCGTTGTCTTAGGGCGACTTCGAATGCTTTTTCACGCCGATCACAACCACTATCAAAGGTCTTAAAATATAAAATGCTAAATTTTATGGAATTAAAATTTTAGGTTCAAATGTTCAGCATAAATATCATCATAAACGAAATAAAACCATTAGTTTTAAGTTTTTACAAAAAGCGATACCAGCCAGTACTTTTGGGTTTTTAGCGAGATTTGTTGTCATTTAGATACGGAAAACAAGGTGTGCATTGAAAATTAACAAAAAAAGGAAGAAAGAAAAGCAAGACAGCGATTAATGGTGTTTAATGTGTTTATACAAACCTATGGCTATGACCGCAGCAGTTACAGCAATGAGACCTGTGGCTAAAATTTTTTTTCCATGACGATGATGACCCAAAAAAAATCACCAAAACATTTGAGGAAAAATTCATTATAAAGTTGTGCTGGTCCAGGTTGCAGTCACTTTACAGGGGTTTTTGGCGGCTTGGTACAGTCACAAACTTTTATGGTTAGAATTATTTCCTTTTGTTCTATTAGGTGCTATGTTTGCCCAAAAAAACTCACACCATTAAACCAGAGACAACCCCGGATGGCAGATATATCTGCAGAGCTGATAAACTAGTTTTCAACACACGGAAAGATTATGATAGACACTACACAGACACCCATTTGACCCAAGCCAGCAGAGCTTGGTAAACGACAGTTATAGTTAGGAGATAGCTTTTTTCTAAAACTTGGATAGCCGTGTGTAGTTTAACTATGAATTAGGGAAACCCTTTAAAGCTACTCAGAAAAACTATCTGACTAAGCGGGTAACTCTGCAGCATGGCAAAAGAAGAAAAGAAAAAGCTGACTTTCGATTACCGGTCTTCACGGTTTTTTGCACTTCTTTTTCCAATTGTATATATTATAGCCATAGCCATTTTTAGTATCAATTATCACATCATTCCCGGTCCGGAATTTTTGGTTTTAGCCTTTTTGATTTATGCGGCTTACAATAAAACGACTTGGCGGTTTCTCAAGGATTGGTTACCGTTTATTACTGTGTTTATCTCTTATGAAATTACCCGCGGCATAATAGGCAGTATAATCACCCAAGAGGTGTGTCATGCTGGACCATATAACCTTGAAATGATCACATTTGGCAACCAGCTACCCAGCCTCATACTCCAAAACATCATCCGCTTCCCCGTTCTCGACTATGCAGGCGCCTTCTTCTACTCCCTGCACTTCTTCGCCCCAACCATATTTGCCTACATACTCTGGAGAGCCAGCCCCCCAAATTACTGGAAATATACAGTAGCATTTGGCATCTGCACCTACGGGGCCCTCATAACGTTTCTATTTTACCCAGTGGCACCACCTTGGATTGAAGTGCCCAACGTGATCCGCATACTAACAGAGTCCGTCGACGTCAGTCTAGGCATCCCTGTTTATCGGACAATGTTTGATTTCCTAAGCCCCAATCCCTTCGCTGCATTCCCCAGTATGCACTCTGCCCTGCCCTTACTTATTTCATTGTTTGCCATTAAAATTTGGAAGAAAAAAGCCCTGCCCGTTCTCATCTTCCCCATCGGCGTATGGTTTAGCGCCGTCTATCTAGGTGAACACTACGTAGTAGATGTTTTAGGCGGGATCGCCTACGCTTTGATAGCATTTGTAGCAGTAGAAAAGCTTTTGCCTCTTTTGACCAAGAAGAATGATTTTCTTAGAAAGTATCTACCTCAGCTCAAACCACCTGAAAAACAGAACACAAAAAAGGAATAAGGTTTTTGAGGTTGTCGCCTTTGGGTAGCTGGCGTAGTAACAAATAAGAACCGGCTGGACGCAGAGTTGAAGTTGCTGAAATCGACACATTGCATTGAGACGTTTCGGGATTATTGATGTTGATTTTGTTTCTTTGTTGGTCAAGTTGAAGAAATTGCTTGGAGTTTACTGTTGAGGGCCGGCTTGAAATGTTTGAATAGCCATCTTGGTGTTTATTGGGGATGAGGTTGGTTTGTGGGGTGACTAAGCATATGAAGCGGTTGGACTATTGTCTTTGTGCGGCCTAAAATTTTGGATTTAATCTGCTTTCTGTAGGGGTATGAAGCTCACGTCCCATATGGAGGTTAACCCTGGAGTTTAGAATAACTTGCCAAATAGACTGTAAAAATATATGAAAGCATCAGTTGAAAAGCGCAATATTAGCCGTATTAGGCGCTAGTTCCGTTTAGCTGTTGTTGGCATTTCGGTTAGAAAAACCGTCGGTGGAGTATACACCGTACCAGAGCTCAAATCAAAAGTTCAGCTAGCCGATCCAAATTGTCAAACATAACGCAGTGTCCTTGCCGAGGAAATACCTCTAGACCAGTTCCCTCAAATTTACGTGCTATTCTATATGCGTTGTCCACTGGGCAAGTCTTGTCTTCTACACCATGCCAAATCCACAGCTTGTTGCCGATTCCCTTAAAGGCCTTAAAGGGGAGGTTCCAGGTTTTTAAAAAAAGTCTGTGTTCTTCAAGCACCGCTCGAACACCATCATTTTGGCGGAATGCTTCGGCCATAGACTGATACATCAGCTCTATCCAGTTGGGGTTAGAGAAAAACACCAAGTCACGGCTTGAGCACCCATGAAGCATTTGTCGGCCTGTACTAGAACGCAGAAAATCCTCTGAGCAGTCTGCCTTGAGTATCTGCCGCCGCATGTTTTTCATGGCTAATGCACCTAGTACTGGAAGCTTCATCATATACTTGGCAAGCGGCATATCGTGTGCGGTTGAGGCATCAAATGGTAAATCGGGCGTACCCACGACTACACCATGGTTTATTCGCTGGGGAAAACAGGCCATATAAGCGAGGGCAAAAGTGCCGCCACCTGACCAGCCTAAAACGCTGAATTGAGTGATACCTAAGTGATCGGCTAAGAAGTTGAGATCACAATTAAAGTCTTGAATGTTTTTTCGGGGTTTATATGTCGATAGGCCGTATCCCGGGCGGTCGATTGCTATGATTTTTAGGTTTTGGGTGGAGAACCGTTTTAGGAGAAGAGCTTCTATGCGGCTACTGGCGGTGCCGTGAAAATATATGACGGGGACGCCTTTGCCGGCTACAAAGTAGCCCAGTTGTCGTCCGTCAGGTAAAGTGAGTACATGACTGCCCAACTACTACAGCTCCATTTAGCCGTTGCTGTTATTGACTATAAACAGGGACTTGACAAATTTTTTGAACATATAGTCAACCCATAAGCAACAACGGTTAAACTAAAATTTATATTCACCGCACCCCATCAGAACTTACCAAACCTCCAGGCATCTAAATGACAACAGGAAAATCTCAAACAGCAGTTAAAACAACCAGCAATAGCTTTGTCTATCCTCAATACCACCAAAATTGCATATCAAACATACCCAAACTGATCCTACAGCTACTGGAAATACAAACTGCAGAACATAGCCCGCTTAAAAACCGCATAGAAACCGAGAGTAGACATAGCAAAATTGTGCTTCTGGTAATCGATGGTTTCGGATTTAGCCACCTCCAAAAACATCAGCAACAAAACCCCTTTCTCTCATCGCTTGCCTCCAAAGGATCGGTATCACCCATCACAAGTGTGTATCCTTCACAAACAACCAATGCGCTCATGACTCTAAACACGGGATTAACGCCTCAGGAGCATGGAGTTTTTGAATATTATATCTACCTAAAAGAAGTCGGGGTAGTCAATGCATTACGCTTTGAATGCATTGGCACAAAACAAAGAAAACTCTCAGAGAAAGGATTTAGCCCAAGTTTGATGTTTAGAGGAAAAAATATTCACCAAACACTCAAAGACAAAGGAGTTCAGACGTTTACACACATACATACAACAAACGCCTCAGGGGCATGTTCAAAACTGATTTTTGAGGGAAGCACCATAGTACCTGCACAGAAAACCTCCGATTTGATTGTTAACCTCAGAAAAAACCTAGAGAGAGTTGATGACGGCTACTTTTTTGTACATCTAGACAGCCTTGACACAATATCGCATGAATATGGACCTAAAAGCGATCAATTCACAGCAGAACTCTCAGCCATAACATATCTACTTCAAAAAGAACTTATCGAAAAAATTGACAATAAAGTCGCCAAAGAAACCCTGTTGCTAATAACTGCAGACCACGGCGCTATAGATACCAACCCCAATGACATGATTTATCTTAACCGAACCCAAAAACCATTGACTTACTGGCAACACGGAAAAGATCGCAAATGCATCCTACCTACAGGAAGCCCAAGAGACATTTTTCTACACATAAAAGAAGAGAAACTCAAAAAAACCAAAGAGGCACTAACTCAACAGATCGGCTCTAAAGCACAAGTGATTGAAACAAGCAAAGCAGCCGAGGCAGGCTTGTTTGGAATTGGAGAGGCCTCCCACGAATTTTTTGAACGCGCTGGAAACCTGTTGATTCTACCCTACGACAAAGAAACAATTTGGTTTAGCAACCCTGAGGGAAGAAAAATCACTCTTTTTGGACAACATGGCGGCTTAAACAGCGAAGAAATGCTTGTACCATTTGCCGCTGTAAACTTGGAACACCTAAGAAATAAACACTAAACACAAGCCGGGTAAAACACCGTCAGGCGCTTAAATTTGCTTTTAGTGTACAATATGCCCGATGATTTCACGCCCAATTCAGCCACAAAACAAAGTTTTGGGACGAGGTTAGACGAACCTTGCAACAAGAGTGAGGAAAGGTTCGTCTATTCTCCTTTGACCATGGGTAGTCAAGGGTCAGAAATGCTTCATAAGTGAGCACAGAATGTCTTTATAATCGCTGGGTGTTCATCGTGTATGCGTTGCTCAGGGGTTTGGTCTTCATTTCGTCTAAGTCAACATGGGCAGATATAAAAAGACAGCCGGCTTAGTCAGTTGTGTCTTCAAATACGTTTAGTATTTGTGGGTCAAAGCAAACTTGTACCTTATCGCCGATGCTTAAACCTAACGCTTTTACGGTACTCATTGGAAGCCTTGCATGCAGAGGAAAACCGATGTTTATGATTGTTTGTGCAGTGGATCGCATTTGTGTTATCTCAGTCAGGGTTCCTTCAATATAGTTAGTTAATTCGCCTCTTAAACGGGGGGTATCTGATTTTAACAGTGTAATATCCTCGGGCTTTAGTGTTGCAACAATTTTTTTTCCTACCAAGTTAGGTGACACTGCCGCATACAGGTTGACACCGTTGATTTCAATCTCTAACAAATCGCTATGCACCCCCAGCGCTCTACCTGCATAAGTGTTGAAGCCAAGAAACATAGCGACATATCTTGAGGCAGGTTTATCAAAAATCTCTTGGGTGCAACCAATTTGTTCCACATGTTTTTTTCCCATAATTGCGATTCTATCAGCCATTACGTAGGCCTCAGACAGGTTGTGGGTAACGTAGACGACGGTGATTTCGAGTTTGCGTAGATAATTTTTGAGTTCTAATTTGAATGATTCTCTTAGCTGAGGGTCTACCGCGGAGACCGGTTCGTCGAGGAGCAGAACGTGTGGTTTAGTTGCTAGCGAACGGGCGATGGCGGCGCGTTGTTTTTGTCCGCCGCTTAGCTGATGGGGGTAATATTTGGCGTATTCCCTCAACCCTATGAAATCAAGGAGGTTATTAGTTTGGGTTTTAACTTCATTGTTAGACAGATGCAGTGCCCTTAATCCGTATGCCACGTTATCTTCAACGCGCATATGGGGAAATAGAGATACTGTTTGGAAAACGTAGCCTATTTTGCGGTCTGAAGGGTTTAAATTGATCTTTTTTGTTCCTGCTTGCCCATTTACCAATATACCGTTGATGTGAATTGTGCCACTGTCCTGAGGTATCAAACCTGAAATCAGGTTGAGCAGGGTGCTTTTTCCGCAACCGTTGGGACCAAGCAGGCAGAGGATTTCTTTTTCCTTCACTTCAAGCGATAAATCTTTGAGAACCACTTTTTCGCCAAAGGATTTTGTGAGATGCTTGATTTGTATCATTTTTTGGCTCCAAATCGTTTTTGCTCCAACAGCTTAACTATAACTAATACTGTAAAAGAGAGGACAATCAATATTATCGACAACATGATAGCGCCGGATGGGTTTGAGTAGAGCAGGGTATAGATGGCCAACGGCATTGTTGCGGTTTCACCAGGTAGATTTCCAGCAAACATCAAAGTCGCACCGAATTCACCCATAGCTCGGGTCCAAGTCAGTAGAGTTCCAGAAATGATACCACGCATAGTCAGGGGTAACGTTATAGTTAAGAAAACGCGGATTCGTGAACCACTCAAAATTCTAGCGCTGTTGTAAATATCTGGGTCTTGGTTTTCAAAACCTGTTTTGGCGGCTCTAAATAGAAAAGGGGAGGATACAAACACCTCAGCTATGATGACAGCTACAGTGAAACCCGGAAGAGTGATTCCCAAACGGGTTAAAACTGGCCCCAGAACTCCGCGGGGTGCGAAAGCGTAGAGTAACGCGATACCTGCCACAGCCGGCGGCAACACAATGGGCAGATCCAGTATGGTGTCGATGATTGTTTTTCCTGGGAATTTGCGTGTTGCCATAAAATAGGCAGATGGAACCGCCAAGATAAATGTGAGAAGAGCGGCAATTGCTGAGGTGTAGAGGCTGAGTTGAATGGCGCTTATAACTTGCCAATTCTGCAACTGATCACCAATTTGTGTATGATCAATTTTTAAGAAAATAGACGCTAGCGGTAGAGTGATAAAAATAAAATAGGTGACAACAATGAGTCCAAGTATTACAATTGAACTTTTATCGATAAACGAAAAAAGGCGCTTTGACCTTTTTGGCGGTATATCATCTAATACATCAAGCCTTTGGTGATTTGTGTCAGAGCTTGTTTGAGTCAATCTATATACGCACCAGTTATGAAAAGGGGTTGTTTATACATCTTTTAGATGCCGAACCCATAGTATGCAAGCAATGATTGCCCTTGTTGCGATATCCAGAAGTCTAGAAATTTCTGTGCAAGCTCTGGTTGGTTTGTTGAGCCTATAATAGCTATGCTGTATATGGCTTTTTGGTTTACCTCAGAGGGTATTTTGAGAAACTCGGTTGGTTGACCAGACAAAGCACCATAGACACCATCAGAAGCATACACTATACCGGCATCATAAAGACCGGTAGCACCTGAGAGCGCAACTTGGCCGACAACGTTTTCCACGTTAGACTCATAGGATCTAACATTTTGATAAATGCTGGCGTTGTAATTGATATAGGTACCAGAAATGACATATTGAGGGTTGCTAGCGTTGCCCCAGGTTGAATCAATTTTCCATATGGTCTGGTTTGCATAGTTACCTGCAGGAACAGAGGGTTCAGCTATGACGAGTTTTACGCCGGGTTTAGCTAAATCTGCCAGCGAAGTTATGCCTGCAGGGTTACCGGGGGCTAATATGATGGATAGGCTGTTGTTTGTGAAGTCTATGGCGGTGTCTTGGTATAGTAGGTCGTTGGCTTTTAGTTGGTTGGTCCATTTGTTGTCGGCAGACATGAAGATGTCGCAGGGTGAGCCTTGGGTGATTTGGGTGTAGAGTGCGCCTGAGGAAGCGGAGTTGATGAGTAAATTGCAGTTGTGGGTTTGTTCGAATTCTTGGGTCATGTTAGCGACGATACTGGTTAGACTGGCAGCTATGAATATGCGCAATTCAGTGGATGGGCTAGATGCATAGTTGGTATAGATTAGATAGCCGGCAATTGACGCTGATAATAAGATTAATGCTAGGGCTGTTGCGGCAAATGTCTTATGCATATAGTCCACACTTATTCGACATTATTATACAGTCATATCGGTTGATTCTCATATAAATATTGCTGAAAACAAACACCAAACATCATTTCGCCGTGTTTGCTAGTTAGGCTAAACTCTTTCATGGAATGCAGGTAAAAAGTTGCATACACCAAAGACTAATGTCCATGGCCATCAAGCATTCCATAGATGTGCAGTAAACCTGGAAACAGAACCGCCAAACCCTCCAAAACCGCTTGGGGACTGCCGGGCAAATTCACAATAACCGTATGACCCCTAACACCACTTACACCCCTTGAGAGCATCGCAGTCGGCGTCCGCCTCTGGCCATAAGCTCTAAGCACCTCAGAGATACCACAAGTCTCTCGATCCACAACACGCAAAGTGGCCTCGGTAGTTACATCTCGGGGTCCAAGCCCAGTTCCGCCACAGGTAACAACCAAGTCCAGTTTTAAGTCATCACAAAGCTGCTTAAGCTTGATCTCAATTCTTTCAGCGTCATCAGGTATAATTTCATAGCTATTCACGCTAAGGCTGTAGTTTTGCAGAGCCTCAACGGCAAGCTTACCAGACTTGTCTTCCCGCTTTCCCATCGATACGGAGTCACTGATAACTAGAACCGCGGCTTTTAGCGGCCGGTCGTATTTTTCTTTGAAGCCCTTGATGCCCCCTGCTTTTCTAAGCAGCGCCACAGATTCAATACTGAGAGTTTTGTCGATTGGTTTTAGCATATCATAAACGGTGAGCGCGGCAATTGAGACAGCTGTGAGAGCCTCCATCTCGACGCCGGTTTTCCAGATAGTTTTTACCTCTGCTTGAACTTCTATGGAGGCATCCTTTAGGGTAACATCAATATGAATGTAATCGATGGGTATGGGATGACAGTAGGGTATTAAATCTGAGGTCTTCTTGGCCGCTATAGTTGCGGCTATCCGAGCAGATTCTACGATATCACCTTTGGGAGATTTGCCCTCCCTAATCAGTCTGATTGTTTCTGGGCTGACATTAACGGTAGCCTGTGCAACGGCAATCCTCAGGGTATCGGGTTTGTTTGTAACATCAAACATGCCCATCTTGATTATCCTCCAGCATTACTCCCTCAACCCACCTAGAGCCCGTCGCTGATATTTCTTTCTTCCAAATCGGCACCGATCTCTTGATAGCGTCGATTGCATACCGACATGCTTCAAACGCTTCTTTACGGTGCTCTGATGAAGCAGCAATTGCAACACTTATTTCGCCAACCTTGAGGTTCCCCAAACGGTGAACTGCCATAAACCCCAGTAGATTCCAGCGCTGGGTCGTTTGATGTTCGATTTTTCTGAGAGCCTCTTCAGCCATTTCCGGATAGGCTTCATAGTACATTTCTGACACAGGACCTTTATCGCCATGATCTCTTACTGTTCCCAAAAACAGAGCCGTGGCACCCGAAGAATTGCTTGAGACTACCCGCAGTACAGCGGATACATCAATGGATTCTTGGACTATTGCAATCAGTCCTTTAACCTCCCGACACAAACGGCAATAGGGCTACTTCATCACTTGGCATTACCTTTACGGTACCGTCAACGATTTTTCGATTAACGGCTACAACAAATTGAGCCTTTAGAGACGACAAGTCCGGATAGGAAACAAAAAGATCCCGTTTTAGGCCATCAACAGTGATATCAGAACCGTTGAGGATGAGCGTGACTTCTTTGTTTCCCACAACTTCCCGCAATAAGCCAAACAATTTAACGCTCAAAATAACCGGTTTTTTGCTATCTGTCATATTCACACCTATTAGCCGCCTATAGTATTCATCAAGTTCAAACCTGATCGCAGAGTATTATGCTCAAGCAAGCTTATCAAACCCGGCGGTTTTTTTTGGTAACAAGCCATGAGATAATCAGCTATCTCCGTATCTGATTTGCCGGCTCGAATAAGTTTCTTGACATCGTTTTTAGGGCGCTCAAAGATGCAGGTCAAGAATTTACCATCTGAGGTTAACCTAAGCCGGTCACATGCCCCACAGAAGGGTTCACTTATGGACGGAATAAAGCCGATGGTTGCTCTGTTGTCTTTTATGGCATATAATCTAGCGGGATCAGATAAGTTGTTGTTTAGAGGCAGAAGCTCCAGCCCACTTTGACTGATGCGCTGTATCATTTCTTCTTTGGTAACTACAAGAGACGGATTCCAAATATGTGAGCCGTCCAGGGGCATAAATTCTATAAAACGAACAGGATAACCCGTAGCTATCGCAAATTTGGCAAAGTCCACGATTTCATCGTCGTTTTGTCCTCTGATGATTACGGTATTTATTTTTATCTCAAAGCCTTCGTCCCGCGCAGTCTGTAACGATAATAGTATTTGGGAAAGACCATCGATACGAGTTATGGATTTGAATCTGTCGGGTTTAAGAGTGTCTAAGCTGACGTTTATGCCATGTAACCCGGCAATTTTGAGTTGAGCAGCTTTTTTGTTGAGTAACAATCCGTTAGTGGTCATAGATATTGTTTTGATGCCGTCTATGCTTGAGAGAGCACAAACCAGTTTTTCAATTTCGGGTCTAACTAGAGGTTCGCCGCCGGTAAGCCGTATTTTTTTGATTCCAAGACCTGCAAATATGGCGGCTAAGCGTTGGATCTCTTCGTAACTAAGAATTTGGTTTTTGGGGTATAGTTGGAGACCCTCTTTTGGCATGCAGTAAACACAGTGCATGTTGCATCGATCTGTGATGGAGATACGTAGCTTCTGCGGTATCCGGTTGAGACTGTCTATTGGTTTTAGGCGGTCAGCCTCAAAGGCATTTCCGTTAAATTGCATATTAAACACTCCCTGCTCTAAGTAGAAGAACCTCGACTTTTTGGCCCTTAATAAGGCTAGATTTGCCGTTTGCTATTACCACTCCGTCGGGGCCTGTCAATGTTGAGAGCAGGCTTGCCGCTGTTGCACTCACCGGCTCAGCCATGTAGCATGAGATGCCTTTTGGGTCTGTTGTTGCTGTGAGTTTTACTCGGACAAATGCCTGCATACCCTCACGCAACTTGATACTTGAGGCCATTTTTGCGATTATTTTTGCTTGAGGCAATCCCTTGGTTTCAAGCATTGTAAGAATCAGGGGTCTACCAAAAGTATAGAAAGCAAAAAATGAAGCCACGGGGTAACCGGGAGTTAAGATGATGGGTTTGCCATCAACGATGCCCAGTGCAGTTGGCGAACCGGGTCGCATTGCAATACCGTGAACTATGATGCCGGGGTTACCTGTATTGTTTATAACTGCGGGAACATAATCTTTTTCACCCACAGATGAACCACCCGATATTACGACAAGGTCGTATTGCAGAGCTTTTTTTAGGGTGCCTTGTATGCTCTTTGGGTCATCTCTGCATATACCTAGGTCTACTGCTTCGCCGCCGCATTCGTGTATCATTCCAGACAGCATATAGCGGTTACTGTCGTAGAGAATGGCGTTGGTTGATAGTTCAGAGCCAGGTTCGATAAGCTCGCTACCTGTGGAGAATATTGCCACCTTTAGCTTGCAAAAAACCTTCACCGATGGTGTACCTACTGAGGCTATTAAACCGATGTTTTGTGGTCTGAGCCATGTTCCACGTTTGAGAAGAAGCTCACCTGCCTTTATGTCCTCACCTTTAACGATTATATTTTTATTACTTTTTATCTCTTTGAAAATCTTTACCGTTTTTTTATCTCCATCAGTGTCTTCTACCATTACCACGGCGTCTGCATCTTGAGGAATTCTAGCGCCAGTTGCTATGGCGACAGCCTGTCCGGGACTAATTTTGTATGGTGTGTCGTCGCCGGCACTTGCTGTGGCTATAACTTCAAGTGAAATGGGGGTTTTTTTGGATGCCCCTTTGGTGTTGGCAGCTATTACAGCGTAGCCATCCATGGCAGATTTGTCAAATGGAGGTATGTCTATGGGGCTTATGAAATTTTGTGCAAGAACTCGGTTTGTGGCGCCATGCAAATTGGTGGATTCTATTTTTGGAGTGAAGTGGGAATGTTCTGAGTATGAAACAAAAAGATTTTTGAGAGCTTCATTTACTGACATGTATTTTTTGAAGTCTGCTGGACTCGTTTTGTTATGCAACTCATGAGATGTGATAATAACAACCTCTCAGATTTATTTAAGATGACGTATTCTTCGATAGTACTACTTGGTAATAACACCTGCTCATACAATTAATAAACATTCTCGAACAGAAAACGACAACTCAGACCTCAAAAAACAAACAAAAACCAGTCGATAAACAAACATATCGCAATAAACTACATCATAAATGGCACGGTCATACAAATCAGGCATGTATTCAGCTCTCAGCGAATGTTACTGTACATTAAGACACAAATGCACAAAGATACACATCTAATCATGTTTTAGCGTCAAAATGTATAACTATGGAATGTCATGATTTTACGTCCCAATGCCGGTTAGCGAGTAAGCAATATATGAGTTATGGGGAAATTCATTGAAGCGAGTTGGGTAATATGATAGGGTCTCCCAAATTAGGCCGCACTAGTTTTTTGCATCAACTATTGAATTCCAAGCTAATTAATCCCCGCTTGGGACTTATTAAGCGAGCCGAACTACGTTTACTACTTTTTGTATTGTTAACTTCAACAGTGATGAGTGCCTTGTCTGTTAATTTGGCGGGTGCTCAGACCCACGCTACTATAACTATCTCATCTGATGGAGGTGTTAAGGGAACAGACAAGATTCAACGGGATGGCGACATCTACACCTTTACAGGCGACATTTATGGTTCTATAACTGTTCAAAAAAGCGGTATTACCATTGATGGTACAGGGTACGCCTTTCAAGGAGCGGACTTCTCAAGAGGGATAGATTTAGTTGGGTACGGTACTTTTCCCACTCGTTGCTGGGATGTTGTGGTGAAAAATCTACGGATATGCAATTCGGGGTCTTGGGGTATATACACTACTTCAAACAACAACAGTTTCATAGATAATACTTTTGATAGTTCGGGTATACACATTCTGGGTAGCAGAAGCGGTGAGGGGAATTTAATTAAACGTAACCTTTTCAATAATTCGTACATAACTATTGATTATAATAGTGGCGGTAAGGATGTTGTAACTGAAAATAACTTTGTTAACAGCGGAATATATGTTACTATATCTCGACCACCACATGTTGATGGTAATTATTGGAGCAACTACACCACAAAATATCCCAATGCTAAAGAAAGAGGTAATACAGGCATTTGGAACACCCCCTATGACTATGATATGTCAGACAGCTCTCACGGTACATACCCATGTATTGATGACACCCCCTTAGTGCACCCAGTGAGTCTTGAAATTTCTGATGCCCCTCCAGTAGAGAATGAAACAGAACCCTTTCCAACAACCTTAGGGATCGCCACTATATTGGCAGTAGCTGCTATAAGCATAGGCCTACTTGTTTACTTCAAAAAACATAATTATGCGCCATCATTTTAATCAGCGGTATGTATTCAGCTGAATACATACCAAATCAGTTAGCGTTTAACACATTGTCCCGACGCTACATCAAAATGATTTTTGCTACCGTAATCACAAGTTCTACAGTCGTTTGCTATATCTTGCCCAAAAGGGCAACCCGTCAAATCTGCCAATACCGTCACCATCTGAGGTATCATCACAACCAGATATTAAACTGTTCTATCCACTAATCTACCCCGAAAAAACACAGACACCATTATAAATCTGACAAAGATGATTAATTTGAAATATGAAACATTGTTGGTAGCCCAGAAGAGATTCGAACTCTTGTCAAGGGCTCCAGAGGCCCCTATGCTTGACCACTACACCACTGGGCTGCAGACAGAGAGAAATAATGTTTACATTTATTAACTTTAAGTTTGTGTTTACAGTTTAGTCGTTCTTGATTTTGTGCTTTATTTATGTAAGTGGTTCTGATTGATAGCAGAAGAAAATGCCAAGTATCTGATAGGTTGAGTTGGTTGTTTATATGACGTATTTATTTTGTAGAAAACTGGATCTTGCAAAAGCATGTAATCACTTTGTCATTGTGAGTTAAAGAATGACTCCAGTTTGGATGTTCCCGATTTTTTGAGCACCAACGCACAGTCTTTGGGGTCCAGAACTTTATACTCTAAACCTAACGTGACCAACAATCGCTGTACATCTTTACCAAGGCTGGGTGCTGCAAGAACGGCACGGACGGGACGATTAACTTTAGCCTTGATGGGTTCGATGTATTTTGAGAGCTGTAATGCTGCTTCTTTGGTAGCCGCTCTGCGCTTAACTTCGACGATAACAAGTCTGCCATCTTTATCTTCGCCATAGATATCTATGAAACCTGGTTCGACATGTTTTTCCCAGCTGATAGGTTTAAAACCTTCTTCAAACAGGCTGGGTTTGAGGAGTATTGCACGATGCATGTCGTCTTCGCTTGCATGTAACAGAAATTCACCAGCATCAAAAAGACTAAGGGCTGAGACCAGTAAAACTTCATTGAAAGTTACTTTCACACGCTCATGGGGTTTGCTACGGATACCCTGTATTTCGAGTTTGTCATCGTTAACTTCGACAGTGAAAACGCCACCTGCAGGTTGCCAGTTGACTGGTTCATACCCGGTTGGACGGTGAACAAGCAGGGACCCATCAGATTTGACGATGATAAAACGTTCGCCATTCTCAAGCGTCGAACTGGCTCTGCCGTCATAGTGCACATGACAGTTACCTGCGACAAGAAGAGTATGGCGTTGCGCAAATGCTCTCTCGATTAAGACAGCTGCCTCAGCCAAGGTTGGTTCTTTTAACACTGCAAGTTTGTTATTTTTGGTCTGCAAATTGTTTTCCGCCAAGGTATTTTAGTCAGGGCTGGGTACATAAGATTTCTTGAGTGAAACACCGTTGACCGCTTGGAAAACTAAACGCAGCATGATGAAGCGCTATGATATAACAGCCGAAATATATGATGAACGATACTTTGAGGAACAGAACAGGAAATACAAAAAAGCACTCGAAAATGTCGGTGTGAAGGGCTTGTCAATTTTGGATGTGGGATGCGGATCAGGTTTATTTTTTTCTCATGTAGCAGAACAGGCGATGCTGGTTGTGGGTGTAGATGTTTCACATGGGCTTTTGCTCAAAGCTAAAGAGCGACCTGAACGGAATGGAAACGTTTTTTTGGTGCAGGCAGATGCGGATCATTTACCGTTTAGGGATGATTTTTTTGGAGCAACATTTGCTTTCACTATGCTACAAAATGTACCCAACCCTTCAGAAACCATAACTGAACTCAAAAGGGTTGTTGAAGTAAACGGCAAAGTGGTTGTGACAGGGTTAAAAAAAGCGTTTGCTCTCAGCAAGTTTATGGATATACTGGAGGATTCTAAGATGACACTAACTGCTTTTGTGGATGAAAAGACCTTAAACTGCTACGTGGCCGTGTTAGGGTCACTTAGCATCTCTACATCAGCCGCTTCACCGTTGTCTGCGTAGATACCAACAGCCACTTGATTTATGCCGCTTGAATAGGTTCTATCAAGGGGCAGAACCACATACCAGTATGGGACCAGCGCTACAGAGTTGTTTCGTGGATGCGGGATAAACTCAATGTAGAAGGGGTCACCCTGAGAGTTAAAACCATTTACCTTTTCTCCATCTATGACCCATGTGAGGGTTTTGATATAGCTTCTGGCGACAGCAACTGCTTCCTGCTGGCCAATAGTTAGATCGGTACTGGCGATGGTATATAGGAAATAACCATCCATAAGTTTGATTAAAACACGATTTTGGAAAACCATAAGGAGACTTTTAGGGCTAAAATCTACATCGTTTTCGGTGTACAACCACATGAACTCGGCAATTTCACCTTTGAGACTTATTTGAAGCTTCATGTTTCCCGATGTAACCACTATATTCTCTGTTTGGTTAACAGAGTCAAGGAGGCGACTCATTTCATCTAGGTATGAACCTTCAGAGTACGCCTTGTAGCCTTCCAGTGTATTTTTGGCAGTCTGCAGAATACCAATGTTATCTGCCTGTGTCGTGTAGAGCTGGGAATCGAAGTTTAGCCTATCTATCCTGAGTTCATAGTATGAGAGGTGGTTGTTACGGAAACGGAAATCAGCATCAATACTGCTTTGGCTGATGGTGAGCGAGTACTTGATGATCTCCTCAGTTACACCTATGTCGTTGCGATACTGCAATGTGTTATCCAAAAGTTTAACTGCATATTTTGAAGTGTCAAGCCGTACAACATCTTGCAATAAGCTAACAACTTTGTTTGTACTCACACCCCATGAGAGCAACTGTTCGTTTTGGGCTTCAAGACTGGATTTAGCGACTGAAAGCTGATTTAGTGCATTGAGCTGGACAGCTGTAAAGGTGGAGAGCAGAATAACTGCAATTAATAATACTGAGAAGATAGTTTTCCATCTTGTAGATAGTTTTATGCGTCGTTTGGGTTCGATTTCAGGGGTGTCCTCCACACCCTTCATGGCACTAACTGTTGCCCGGCCAAACGATGAGAGCTTGTATCGACCGTTCTCTACCTTGTAGATAAGTTCACCTAGACTTTCTAGGTGGTAGGTCAAATTAGAGCTGGATACACCGATATTATCTACTATCTCCATAAACGTCATTGGTTTATCGTTTAGCATCCGCAAAATTTTGCGGCGGACTGGATGTTTAAGCGAGGTAAACATTATGGAGTAGATTTCTTCATCAGAGCCATCCATACCCTGCAGTATAAGCAACGTCTAAGTATAAAACTTCCGAAAAAAATCGCCCAAAAATAAGGCAACATTGACGGATTTTTCCACAGGTTAGCTCCAACAAACTCGGCGATACAGACACCTAGTTTGAGGCATCTATTCTACAGACAGGCTTGAACAACTAACTAACAAGTGAAGATCCACGATACTAAATACGGGTACTAACCTTTCATTGTCCAACTATAGGTTCAAAAGAACACACAGAATTTAGCGGATTAATCTTGCTCTGATGAGGGTTCAGTTTGTTCTTCCTGTAATGGTTCTAAGGCACCTGCTTCCTGTTTTTCTGCTGATAACAACAGTTCGATGAGTTTCTTTTGGTCCACTTCGGCCTGTGTTCGCCAGTCCAAAAACAGCTGGCCGCCTTCGTCCTGTGTGAGGTAGCCGTGACGGATATAGCGATCGATGTTTAAACCTACTTTCCATCCAGGCATTTTTTCGCCCAGCAACTTTTCGACATCTTTACGGTTTGCTTGTCCTTTTTTGCTGATAATGTAGCTGATTGTGATAGCTAAACCTGCGAGGTCGTCTATGCGCCATCCCATCAGCTTATCCTTGGAGGCAACATCTCGCAAAACAACAAAAAATCTAGCCTTGTCTAGTTGCTCAACTGTGGGTTTTTGGGGGGTTTTTTCTTCCTCAAATACGGTTTTAACTTCCATATCTAGCGGTTTTAGGTAATCATCTAAGACCTCGAGAACTTTGGGATAGTCGTTGCCCAGTGCTTTACGCAATTCCCAGCCTTTCACGCCAGGTTTTGCATGGCGTTTGTAGAAAAGTATCTGAGCGGCTCTCTTAGCTTTGCCTGTATAGAGGCTTTTTTTTCTTGTACTCATGGTTGTCTACCTTCTTTCCATTTCTGCCAGTCTTCACAGGACACTACGATTGGGATCGAGGTGGCCTGAATCGTTAAAGCTTCTTCTCGGGGTACCGCATGGGGCACCACAAAAATGGTTTCTTCCAAGCGATCAATCTCTAGTGAGGCATAACCGTAGGTTACCAGAAAACTTGTAAGAAATGCTCGTTGTACAGTTTCTTCGTAGGTATCGGCTCCTATGAAGTCCCAGTAGCTGATTTTTCCATCTGAGTCTTCTTCTTTGGCTTTGAGTTTGAGTTCCTGCCAACAGTCGTCAAGTTCTTTGCTGAATTCCTTGTTGCTTAGTACCCGTTGTTTGACCATTTCATCATGACTCACCGAACCGATTTCAACTGTGTTAACGTCTATATTTCGCCAGCGCGTTTCCATGGGCTCCAGTGCATCCCAGTAAAGCAACCCCTGGGCAAGATTGTGGATGCTTAGTTGTTCGAATTCGACCAGTGGTGCCCATACGGATGCAAATACTTGAACCATACTCTCCTTACTGGTCTGACGTATTTTCTCCTCCAAAAGGAACGGATCGGTGTAGAGTGAAGTGGAGCGTTGTTTAACCCATTCGCTTTGTATTTTGATGACCGAGGCAAGGTGATGGAGGGCTTCAGCGTCTAGTTGGAGTTCGTCTGGATGTTTCCAATGGGGAAAATATTGCTTCACTACTGCAATGATGTCATCGATGTTTAGAGTGAAGGGATCAACCTGATGGTTTTCTATGGCAGTACACATTTCAATAATGTATTCGAGACGTTCTTTACCAAGTTTCTTATCGTGCTTGCCTACGCTCATTTGACAACTTCTCGCACAAGTGATTTGCCTTCAAGGCTCTGAACGGTGATGACATTAGCGTCCTGTTGGGCAAAAGTGATTTGGCTGGGTGTGATAACAACATATTGAGATGTCGCATCTTTTATCAAGGCGACCAGCACCTTGGCGATCATTTCACGGTTTTTGGGATCCATATGGATGTCGTATTCATCAACGGCACGAAAGGGAGAGCGGACATGCTGTTGCAATGCTAATAAAAAGCCCATGGTAGCGGTTGTGCGTTCACCGCCGCTTTGTGTATAAGCATTGAGTGTAACGGGTTTGCTACCTTTGAAGCCCACATAGATTTCTAAGCCAGCAGTTGTGATGTCTTGGGGGTTGGAAAGTTGAATTTCGCCTGTCGCTAAGGTTTGGTTCATAATGCGTTGATACTCCAAGTTGACACGGCCTAGTAACTGCTCCATAACAGTGCGCCAAGCAGTCATACGAACCTGGACTTCTTCAAGGGTTTTCTCACGGTTTTCAGCGACAAGC
Organism: Candidatus Bathycorpusculum acetigenes; assembly: GCA_009781675.1. Lineage (GTDB taxonomy): Archaea > Thermoproteota > Bathyarchaeia > Bathyarchaeales > Bathycorpusculaceae > Bathycorpusculum > Bathycorpusculum acetigenes. The sequence goes on from WQVG01000009.1 coordinate 19,234, forward strand.
TGGGCTTTTTCTTTGAGTTCAAAGTAGAGTTTTGAGTAGGATTCGTATTGCCGCTCGATCTCCTCTGAGACCCCTGAGAGTGCAACTAGATGCCCATCAGTTAACCCCATTTCCTCTTGGATTTCGCCTGCGGATTTAGCCACTGCAATACGTTCGCCTGATTCTTGGGCTTTTTCAAGGGCGGTATTGAGGTTTTCTTGAGCGTCTTTGAGTGATTTTTCGATATTTTCCTGTTCTTTGACCGCGCGTTCTCGCTTGAATTCCAAAAGAGCGAGGGTAACGCGTTTATCAAGTGCCCGGATGGCGATCTTGTTAGTGGATTCTTCGAGGCGTTGCATTATGGTTTGGTTAGCAACGATTTGTTTAGCGGCTTTCTCTATCTGTTGTTGGGATACTTCAAGCAGTCCTCTTAGTTGCTCAGGATGAAGGAGCGTAAATTGGCTTATGTCTATGACTGATTGGAGGTGTTCTGCTTCAGAGAGCAACTGTTCTACAAGGGAAAGCTTAGACTGGTTTTGAGCGACTGTCCGTTCCAAACCCAGACGTTCTTCAAACATGAGTTTGGTTTCATCTTTAAGTGTCTGCTGTTCGATACTCTGTCCATCCAGTTCACTGATGATAACTTGACGTTCGCCTTCGATTCTTCCCAATACCTGCTGAGTACGGTTAAAATTGGCCTGTAAAGTCTTCACGACGTCTTCTCTGCGTGCGATTTCGGCCCAAATTAATTCACGATCCAAAAATCGCCTTTTGAGTTGAAGTTGTTTTTTTTCTTGGAATTTTTCGTATTGCTCACGCCAGTAGTTGAGGGTCTGTTCGGCCTGTTCAAGCAATTTACCCACCGATTCTTCTTGTGTCAAGATACGGGAAAGTTTGGTTTTAGCGGCAACTACATTTTCGCGAAAAGGCTCCAAGCCTACGGCTTCTTCAACCATGCGTAGCTTGTCTATGTTGCTTAGCACACTAAACTGTTCAACCATATTTTGGTGCATGATAATGAGCATGTTGTCGGGATCCACACCGAATTTTCCCAAAAGGCGTTCCACATTTTGTTTTGAAGCGGCATGATTTTCGAGTTCAAACCAATATTTGCCGTCACGACGCAGAATCCGTGTTAAGAAAAGCTGGTCTTTATTGAATTTGGGTTCTGGGCGCCGGTCGCCTTGTTTTGCGTTATCTAAGATTAGGGTGACACGTGCTTGATCTTGTCCCCATCGGATGAGATCGCTGAGTTTACGGCTACGTTCCGTGCTGGTCTGGCCCAAACCTACGCTTATGGCAAGCAGAAGGGAGGATTTGCCTGCACCGTTTGGGCCGCCGATTACGTTAACACCCTGTTTGAATGGCACTCGGGCGTATTCGTAACTCATAAAGTTTTCAACAATAAGTTCTCGGATTAACACTAAATCTAGCCTCTATCAGGAACGTCAAACTATGGGAAAAACGCCGTATTAAAACAATTTGATACACACATACAAAAACAACCAATACACATAACGCCTTGAATCATTTAAACCAAGAGAATCATTTAATGCAAGTAACAGGAAACCACTTGGTCACGACAAACGCATGAACTGCCGTTTTGAAAAAATACGCTATTTACAGGCGTTGTCGGTTTACCTTAACACATTTACCGGCAACCTGATCTGCCGCCACAATCATATAGTCTACAACTCATCCAGCATGATGTGTTGGAGGATTTTTCGGTGCGATAAGGAGATTTTTAAGCTAAAAGCTTTTATTCCTCTACAAGGGGGAAGTAGGCTTTATGAAGTTCGCTGAAATCGCCATCTTACTCAGAGAGATAGTGGACAAGTGTCCAGGATTAGACGGAAACACCATCACGTTGATTCCTCAAAAAGCAATACACCCAGCCTACCAAGGATACCATATTAACATAAAGGGGAACGTATCCAAAGAATGCCTAGGTGGACTGCGGAAAATCGTCGAAGGTCACGATTTAGCTATGCAGATTAAAGCAGACTGCATAGTGGTCTATGAGGCACGACCGATCTAACACATCCAAGAAAAGGACCCGAACAGCAATCCACCGGTTTTAAACGGGCTACCGTTTATATGTTTTAAGTTTAAGGGACTGATAGCTTTAGGGACAGTAGCATAACTACAAACAACTAACAAATATATGCGTAGAACAGGCTTATCACTATGAATCTATTCAGCGGCGTTACGCCACCTAGCTAGCCGGTTCGCGGTCTAGACTTAGGTGATGCTTACGTTCTGAATATCAAAGTACCGTTTCGCTAAAAAGCGTAGACGTTCAGCATTTTTGCCGTTTTTACCTATTGCGACGCCCTTATCTTTAGGGTTAACTGTGATGACTGCCATCTTTTTGCCATCGGTGCGTTCACTAACTCGAATTTCGCGTACTGTTGCGGGTTTTAAGGCGTTTTTCATGAATGTTACGGGGTCTTCACTGTATTCAATGATTTCGTGTTTTTTGCCGGTCATGCGTTCAAGGGTGTGGATATTACGACCGCCTTTGCCGATGGCGACACCGACTTGACCTTGGTTGACGATGAATATTGCGCGTTCTTGTTCTTCGTCTATGATGCAGTCTTTTACACTAGCGCCGCTGATGCTTTCAAAGAGAGCTATGTATCGCATTTCGTCGCAGGTGATTTTTATGCCAGTTGTGATTTTTTTTCCTCCATTTTTTTATTTTTATTGTTCGATTAGTTTGAGAATATCGCTGTCCCCTGTTTCGCGTATGCTCAGCGCAGAGATAATGAAGAGTTTACTACAGACTTCAGCGAGATCCATTGAGCCACCTTTGTAGGTTATCACGGGAACTTTTGAGATTTCTCCATAGTATTCGATCTGTTCTTTTATGTCTTTTGGACAGTTTGCGGCTAAAACAATCATTTTAGCTTTTCCGGTTTTTGCGTTTTGCAATGCTGTGTTGGCTCCGAAGGATACTTTGCCGGTTTTCACTGCTGATGCTAACGCTTTATCTATGTCTATCATGCTTCTGTTTTTCCTCCATCTTTACTTTGACATTCGAAAGTTGACATGTAAAGTTCAACTAAACCTGTGCCGATTGGTATAGACTGCCCAACTATAACGTTTTCTGTCACGCCAGCTAAAGGATCACTTTCACCTTTAACAGCTGCTTCAACGATGTTAGGAACAGTGATTTCAAATGCGGCGCGGGCTAGCACACTGGCTTTTTTGCCACTGATACCGTGTCTGCCAATCTGCTGCACATCTCCAGTGGTAGTCATCATATCTGCGACAAGCATAACATGCCGGACGTCGACATCTAAGCCTTGATCTTCCAAGACACCCTTAGCTTCGTTAACCAATGCGTTTCTTGATGCTTCGACGCCTAATGTTTTGGCGATTTCATGAATATTGTTGGTTGATGTACGGGATGTATCGACACCTTCGACTTCGAGCACTTTACCAAGGTTTGAACCGTCAGTACGAATAACCCATTCGCCGCTTTCTTCAGTGACTAGTACACGTTTGATATCTGGAACGCCTTTAACTTGGAAATCGGGCACTTTGGTAAGCATACGTTTGATTTGCTCAGCTTTTTTAGGCTTGATTTCGACGGTGTTATCGGTGATTGTTACAGTGGCATTTTGGAGTTCAAGTTTTTCTTTGAGTTCGTCCATACTAATGTTGCGGTCATCCATCATCTGCTTGTTGAGTTCGATGATGATTTCTTCGCGGACAGGGTCTTCATAGATTGCGGATGCTAAGTTTTCCACTGAAGTGTATATGATGTTACGTGCGACTTCAACTGCAGCTTCTTTGCTTTTAGCGTGGTCGCCTGTGAGGTAGATGGTCATGATTGGTGTAGAGGGGATTCGGCGGGCGTCTACGATTTCTATGAGACGCGGCAAACCTAAGGTGACGTTTTGTTCTTTGACACCGGCATAGTGGAAGGTTCTAAGGGTCATCTGTGTACCAGGTTCACCGATTGATTGCGCTGCAACAATACCAACTGCTTCACCGGGCTCCATCAAGGCGCGTTTGTACTGTTGCGCCGTGGCGGTTACAGCTTTCTCCACACCCTTAGTGGTGAGCTTGTTCTTGGCAAAGTTTTGTTTAAGCTGGTTTAACAGAATCGGGGTAATCTGAGTTTCAACTGTTTTGAGTTGCTTCTTGATGAAATCAGCTGAAGCTGGGTCGCCTTTTTCTTCGCCGAGTTTAACCTGCTCTATTAAACGGCTAACGTTTACAGCTTTACCGTGGTCGCTCTTAGCTGGATCCACACCATCCTCTCCGTAGCGGAACTGGATGATGTCACCTGCGCTGTCACGAACGGTACTGTCGTATTCCAGTCGGATATGTTCTAAAGCGTTAATGAGCCTGCGTTGCATGTAGCCGCTTTGCTGTGTACGAACGGCTGTGTCAACTAGACCTTCTCGGCCACCCATAGCGTGGAAGAAGAACTCGATTGCATCTAGACCTGTTTGGTAGCTGTTGTAGACAAAACCCCTTGCTCTTGGTCGGGGGTCGTTGGGTGTAAAGTGAGGAAGGGCACGACCAGCATAACCTCTTAGGATACGTTTTCCACGAACTGACTGCTGACCAACACAAGCAACCATTTGCCCGATGTTGAGACTGCTACCCCTTGCACCAGTACGGGTCATAACGATACCTGCATTTTCTAGGGTGAAGTCGTCGTCTGCAATCTTACCGGATTCGTCTCGAGCAGTGGAGAGTTCATGCATGACATAGATTTCGAATGATTCCTCAAGTGTTTGACCAGGAAGACGTGGGAGGGTCCCGTTTTGGTAGTTAGCAATATGTTCGTCGATTTTTTTCTGAGTACGCTCCATGATTTTTGCCATACGATTTCGTGCGCGGGTTGAGAGGACGAGCTGCTCGTAAGTGTAGCTGAAACCTCTCAGCGATATGAAGAGTTTAAGCATGTGAGTAATATTGTTGAGGAATTCGCGTCCGGCTTGTGTACCATAGTCTTTGATGATTCGGTGGAATAAACTCTCAGACTGTTCAGAGCCGATACTACGACGGTCAATGATACCGGAGACGAGCTGCCCATTTTTGACGACAACATAGGCGTCGTATTTGCATTCAGTCTCTTCACACTTTGTACATCCCTGGCAGATGTTAGCTTTGAGCACATAGTTGAGTGTTTTTGGTAGGAACAAACTGAAAATTTGTTTGCCTGACCAGAGAGGCTGGGGTTCGGTGATTTCTGGTTCGGGCAAGTCACCTTGGTAGTTGGTAGTAGTTAAGATGCGGTCGATTTGCCCACGGGTTAGATAGTTGCCTTTTTTTGTGAAGTAGTAAGCACTTGTGATGAAGTCACGGATGGCACCGATGATGGGTCCTCCGAATCTGGGTGAGAGAATCTGGTCTTGGACTTGCATGAGCAGAAGTGATTCGGTTCTGGCTTCCTCGCTTTGGGGAACGTGGAGGTTCATTTCGTCGCCGTCGAAGTCTGCGTTGTAGGGTGGACAGACACAGAGGTGCATTCTGAAAGTTTTGTATGGAAGAACACGGGCGTAGTGAGCCATTATAGACATGCGGTGGAGTGAGGGCTGTCGGTTAAAGATAGCTATGTCGCCGTTTTTGAGGTGCCGCTCTACGATGAAGCCCAATTCGACGGCTTCAGCTATTTTTGTGCGATCCACGACGAATTCAAGTCGAATACGTTTACCGTCAGGACGGATGATGTAGAGCGCTCCGGGATATTGCTCGGGGCCGTTTACAACCAGTTTCTTCATTTCTTCGATATTCCAGGCGGTAACTTTTTCTGGAACACTGAGCCTCATGGCAACGTCTATTGGGACACCGACTTCATTTATGTCAAGGTTAGGGTCTGGAGAAATGACTGTACGCGCGGAGAAGTCAACACGTTTACCGGAGAGATTGCTTCGGAAACGGCCCTCTTTACCTTTGAGACGCTGACTGAGGGTTTTTAGCGCTCTGCCGCTACGGTGACGTGCGGGCGGTATACCTGAGGCTTCGTTGTTGAAGTAGGTGGTAACATGGTACTGAAGCAACTCACTGAGGTCTTGGATGATTAAGGTTGGAGCGCCTGCCTCCATGTTTTCCTTCAACCGTTGGTTAATACGGATAATGTCGACGAGTTTGTGTGTTAAGTCATCTTCACTGCGTATACCTGACTCCAAAGTGATTGAGGGACGCACATACACGGGCGGAACGGGCAGAACTTGGAGAACCATCCATTCGGGACGGGCAACTTTGGGGTTGAAACCCAAGATTTCAAGGTCTTCGTCACTAATGCGTTCAAGCCTTTCCCGAATCATGCTAGGAGTGAGGGGTTCAGACCCTAACTCGGTCTGTTCGATGAATTTAGTTGGTTTTTCGAAAGTGATTTTGTACTGTGTTGCTGCACAATAGGGGCATTGTTTGACTTTTATGTCGGTCATGATTTCCTTGTAGACTTCGTCAGGGATAGTTCCTAGAAGTGCGTTGAAGTGCTCGATACGCTGGCGAGCTTTTTTGGATGCTTCCTCGCTTAGGAGTATGCGACCACAGGTACGACAGGTAGATTTGAGCATATCAAAGATAATTTTGGTGAATTCAATGTGTACAATGGGAACCGCAAGTTCGATATGGCCGAAGTGACCAGGACAACGGATTGCAGTGTTACCACATGTTTTGCATCGCTGTCGAGGTTCAAGGGTACCGAGCCGCCCATCCATTAAACCGGCGGTAATGGGCGCACCATCTTCGTCATAGGTATCGGGGGTTTGAATTTCAACGACAGATTGTTTTCGGAGGTCTTTGGGCGAGATTAGACCAAATGAGATTTCATCTACTACTTTATGGATTAATTCTTCCGTTTGTGCCATGTTAAGCCTTCTCCTTTAGTCTGAGTTTGGGAGTGATACATAGACTTTGAAGCTCCTGTAAAAGAAGCTTAAAAGCGTATGAAACGATTACCGGGGCAATTTTGGCCTTTTCGTCACATATCTTACAGACATAACGTCTTTGTTTCATGTCGAAGTATGCGATTTGTCCGCAGTTCTCACATATATAGAGAGTGTACTTGTCGGATTCTTCTAGTAACCTATCACGCAACAACATTGCAGCGCCATGACCAATGAGGCAGTCGCGCTCCATTTCACCGAAACGCAGACCACCACCCCGAGCACGACCTTCAGTTGGTTGGCGTGTAAGCATCTGGACTTGACCACGGGCGCGTGCGTGTATTTTGTCAGCGACCATGTGGTGTAGTTTTTGGTAGTAGACAATACCAACGAATACGTCTGCAACAAATTTTTCGCCGCTGGTGCCGTTATAGAAAACTTCACTACCGGTATGGCTGAATCCAAGTTTGACTAGATTTTTACGTACTTCGTCGGGACCTTCATTGCTGAAAGGTGTACCATCTCCGGGTTTACCTCTGGCGGCGGCGGCTTTGCCTGAGAGTGACTCAATGAATTGACCAAGGGTCATACGACTGGGAATAGCATGGGGATTAATGATGAGGTCAGGGACCATTCCGTCTTCGGTGAAGGGTAGATCTTCTTGGGGAACGATTAAACCGATGACACCTTTCTGGCCATGTCGTGAGGCGAATTTATCGCCGAGTTCGGGGATACGCTGGTCGCGAACCCGGACTTTGACAAGTTGGCTACCCTCGCCGCTTTCGGTGATAAATATGCCATCGACTATACCGGTTTCGGATGGACGCATGTCGACTGAGGTGTCACGCATGCTTGGCCCTTTGACTTCGAATTCTTTGTATTCTTCGAGGAATCTTGGTGGGCTGATTCTGCCGATTAAAACGTCACCACCGACTACCTGCGATTCGAGGCTGATGATTCCGTCGGGTTCGAGTAACCGGTAGTATTGTTCGCCTCTGTAGCCGCGGGTACCTGCTTCAGGGACAGTGAATTTGTCTTTTAAGCCGCCTAGATACTGTCGGCATTCTGCTTCGTAGATACGATAGAAGGTGCTACGTGCAAGTCCGCGTTCGATGGATGCTTTGTTGAATATGATGGCGTCCTCCATGTTGTAGCCTTCAAAGCTTAACACTGCGACGACACAGTTCTGGCCGGTAGGACGCTGCTTGTAGCCCATAACATCCATGTTTTCGGTCTGGACAAGCGGAACCTGAGGATAGTGCAGGATGTGACTACGGGTGTCGACACGATGGTGGAAATTTGTTCCGTAAACGCCTAATGCCTGTTTAGCCATGGCTGCTTGGTATGAGTTTCTCGGGGACTGATTGTGTTCTGGGTATGGAATAGTTGAAGCGCAGATACCGAGGATTGTGTGGGTGGCGATTTCGACGTGGGTAATTTTGGGTTCGATTGCATCGTAGCTCAACGCGATAAATGCGTTTTCTTCTTCTTCAGCATCAAGGTATTCAACTAAACCGTTTTTGATGAGATCTTCCCATGTCCATTCACCTAAACTAATTTTTTCAAAGTGCTTGCTCTGTAGTCTAGGTTGTCCGTTTTCTACGATGATAAGCGGACGGCGAACTCTGCCTTCGTCACAGTTGGCATGGACCTCTTCGGTTTCGGTTTGTGGCTTAGAGAAATAAGTTACGTTGACTTCTGTTGAGATTTCTCCGGCACGACGTTTCTGGCGGAAACTCTCCACCATTTCGTGGGGGTTGCTACAGTAGCCGATTATGTTTCCATCCACGAAAACTTTGGCGCCTTCGATACGGAGTTCGTTGGTTGCTTCGTATGCTGGAACGGTTCCCATTTCAAAGAGTAGCTGCTTTATGCGGTCAGGATTAACACCTACAGCGATGGATGCAGATAGTGCGAGGTTCTTTACGAGTCCGCAGTTTGAGCCTTCAGGTGTCTCATTAGGGCATAATCGGCCCCAGTGGGTTGGGTGTAAGTCGCGGGCTTCGAAGTTAGGCTGGCTTCTGCTCAGCGGTGATTGAAGCCTTCTTAGGTGACTAAGGGTGGAGATGTAGTTAGTTCGATCGAGAAGCTGTGTGATACCAACTCTACCCCGGCCCCAGTTACCTGTTGCCAATGCATGCTGGAAACGTTCGGTGATAATACCGGGACGTACAGCGACTGAGACGGTTATGATTGGACCTTTAACGCCGATGCGTTCAAGCTGGTATTTGATGTCACGGGTAAGGTTGCGGAAGGAGACACGGAAGAGGTCAGCAAGGAGTGGCCCGCCGAGTCGAAGACGCTTATTTTTGAAGTGGTCCTTGTCGTCGGGTGTACGTCTTCCGGTTTTAAGCTGAATAACGCGGTATGCCATTTCACCGAGAAATATTGCTTTTTCTTTACGGTTTTTGTCGCTTCTGCCCAAATGAGGCAGGAAGTTTTTATCGAGAGCTGTTTCGGCTTTCTGGAGACGGTATTCTTCGACTTGGCCGTGAGCAACACGGTTACCGATGAACAAGATGGCGTCCTGAGGCGTATCTACGCCTATGGCCTTCTCAAACGATGCACCGAGTTGAGTTTGGATATCGCTGTCGAGGCTAACGGCTTCGGCAATATCTTTGTCTTTTTCCATACTAAGGGCACGCATGATAACAACGAAGGGGATTTCTGTTGGGACACCAGGCATAGTGACATAGATTGCATCATCTGACTTTAGCTTAAGTTCGATTCTTGCGCGGAATCCCACGGTTGTGGAGAAGATTTTTGCTTGATAAACAGGGCTGGTTCCTTTCTCGTCGACATCGACGATAACACGGTTAGGTGCCAAGTCCTCCATGGCAACTATGACACGCTCAGAACCGTTAACGACAAAGTACCCTCCGGGGTCGTCGGGGTCTTCACCTGCGGCTATAAGCTCTTCACGGCTAAGCTGGCTTAGGAAGCAAAGTTTACTCTTGAGCATAACAGGGATGTTACCGATGTAGACTAGTTCAGTGTCCTGTTCTCTGCCGTCAATAACAGGAGTCATCTCAAGCGCAATAGGCGCGGAATATGCCAAGTTTCTAAGGCGACCTTCCATTGGGTAGATTTCATGTTTTGTGCCGTCTACTTCGGTTGCATATGGACCAGTGATGCGACTCTGGGGGTCGATTACCCAGATTTGCCCGAGTTTAACTTTATATGGATTTTCAGGCACTTCGATCGGAATTTCGCAGACTTCATCCACGACTTCTTGGAGACCATGATCAATGAATTCGTTGTAACTGTCAAGGTGCTGGCGGACTAGCCCTTTTTCTGCAAAGAAGGTTTTAAGGAGGTGATGAACATCATCTTTTTGGATTTTTTGTATAGTCGTCAAATTTTTAATTCTCCCATAAATTTAATGTAAAACTGCAATAATTACTGTAATTTTTAGGTGATGGACTATTTTTCATGTTACATTTCCTCCGATGCTGGGATGTCCGGCGTCGAAAAAGGAATTCAAACTTTTCTAAGAGCACAAACACATGCTACACACCATAAATATAAATGTTGTTATCAGATCTATAGCAGAAAACAAGGGCTACCAAACTTTCACAAAACAACCCAAAAAACGCAAGAAAAGCTTGCCCCAACAACTACCTTATAAAACTCTACCAAAATTCTACCACCGTTCAGCATTATTGAGAGGGTTATAGTTTTTGTTGTGCCCAGTTTTTGGCTTGATCCAAATCGTCTGCGTTTGGCCTGCCGCGACGGGTAAATCCAAACGTTTGCCCTAGGCAAATAAAATAATCTGCCTCAAGCCTCTGCCCTTTTGTATCAAGCAACAGCTTAACACGTTCATACGCCAGTTTATTGCTTGCACCGCCTCCGGCCCACGTCATAAAAAGCACAAACCGCACCCCCGCTTTGAACTCGGCAGTTTTGATGTAGTTCTGGAGTTCGATGTAGGGCTCACCACCTCTAATACCGGTACCCAAAAAAACCAAACGACAATCGTCAAGAGATGACGTTTGGGTACCAGAAGTTCCAGTTAACTTCACAGCTGAACAGCCGAGATGTGTTGCTATTGCTTGAGCTACTTTTTCAGTATTGCCGCGGTGGCTTGAATAGATAACAGCTATATCCATGCAACAAACCCTAAGATCGGTTGGTGATTTCTACTTTCAAGCTCAGACATCTGCAGACTACTACCAAAGGTTATATGGTGCTGGACAGACATGCTAACCACAGTATAACAAAGTATGCTTTTTCTTTTGTGGTAAAAAACATGCAAAACAAAATGAATACTGATCAGAATTAGAAACAACAGCCAGTTGTAAGATCCACACGTTAGATGAAGCAGGCGTATCATGCTCACAAAACCTATCAGTGTAGAACAAAGGAGATGCTAAAGTACAACAACACCCTACTGAGAGACACAGTTTAAATACAGATTGATACACACATCCCAACCAGCTCTGAGTTGCGGCAAATAGTTAATAAGCCAGAATCAAACCTTTTGTACTGCATTGTAGGCTACGGTAACCAAGCCAGGTCAAAGGTGAAGGACTCAAGATCAACGTTTGGCCGGCAGGTCTGGCCTCCGCGGATGGGACATCCTTTCCCGCAGGGGTTCGCAGGTTCGAATCCTGCCCGTAGCACCAACAAAAACCCTCAAAAACGCCACGTTTACGCTTATTTTCGCTATTACGGTGATTTAAATTGGAATTAAAAATGGTTGTTTTTTGGTTCTTTTTGGTTCGAACCATCGAATTAAAAATTCACCCACCATCCCTGTATTGGTGAGTAAAGTGTTGACGCGGACACAGCAGAAACTGGCTTTGGCGTTGAGTAATGGGCAACCTTGTTCTAAATACCACACTTAATTGGCAACGATTCGCTATCTTGGTCATAATTCCATGTGCGCCACTGGCGAGATAATTTTTTGGGAAAAGAGTTTTGGTGCTTGTTTGTTTTATGGTTGATTCCAGTAGTACGTATGGAGGTATTTCCCTGTGACGTGGCAGTTTGGGTCTTCAAAAACTATGTCAAGTTTTGTGCCATATTGATCAATTCTAGCCTGTATCTGGTTCCAAATCTCAGTGTTGTTTGCGGGCCATATACCCCAAATACTATCGTTCGGATTACGCATACCCCACCCATAATTCTGAGGCAAAATCAGTACCGCTTCAGCCTTTAAACCCCCGTGAACTATGTTGGAGTTTTGCACAACATCATTCCAGAAACGTTCCAAAGCTTGGAAATGCTCGTCTTGTAAGATATTAGAACGGGTCGCATCTTCTGAATAATTGAAAACTATTACGTAATCTGCTCCGGCTTCGTAGGAGGTTTTCATTTGTTCAAACAGTTCAGCCCCATCGGGAAGATATGGCGCTTGGGTGTATTTCCAGGTTAGGATAGTGCCCCATTGCTTGTTTTGCAGATTTGCAGCCCCTCTCACTAGACCAATTTCTTGCGTGACAGAGTTGTTCCAACCTAACTGTGCAAGAACAAAATCATAACCGCTTTGATAATCCCACCAATAAAGGGCATAGTCCGATGTAAAAAGAGGCACGGGACTATTTTCTAAGGGTTGCAGTCGCCAAGCGGTTTCAGTTTCAAAAGCTTGAGTAGCCTCATCAAACGTCTTGAGGGGCTTTCTATCTAAAACATCACTAAAAGGCTCCACCGGGAGAAGCCGTGCACTATCATCTACCACAGTATCAAAGTAATCATAACTCTCCAAAACAATGATAGCCCCATCAGGATGATATGTAACAGCAATCTGGATCGATTCTGGACTAAACACAACGGTGGTTCCGTTAGGGTATTCTATGCGGTTTTCTTCTGTCCAGGGAACATTAGGTATCACCTCGGATGAATCATCCGGATAAAAAACAAGGAGATTACCTGGCTTTGTTTTATCTGGACTATGGGCAAGCACTTTTGCAGTACCGTTAGGATAGTAACTAGTTGTATAGGTGATCCACTCTATTCCACCCCTCTCTATACCTAGTTCAGATATGTGAATGATTCCAGTGGAACTCTTATGCAGGGTTGAATTGCTGTAGCTTAGGAATTCTACATTATCATCGAGCATTTTGCCTCCAGGCTCATCATAAAAATATATGCCGACGAAATGGTTGCCCCAGCGTTGCTGTGCATCATTAACCCAACCTGGAGGGACCTTGTTTTCAAAGTATGCACCATAAGATGGCGCAAAGTTGAGGCCAGATGCGATTGCATAATCTCCGATTTCTTCTACATGTGTGAGATTATGCTGTAGACTCCCTGAAGATAGGATGAAGAGATTAGTGTAGTCTTTAACTTTGTCGATTAAGAGCTTTGCACCCTCAACTGTATCTCCACCGTAGGTTATACCAACATAGAAGGGCTTATCAGCGGAAGGACTACGCACTATAAGAATAGTGGCTGAAACAATTACTACTAGAAGTATGGCGCTAACAGCCAGCAATACTGTACGCTTCATACAAGATCAAACCCTAGTCTAGCTGGTTGACAAACAAGCCACCCGCGGTACTTATTCCTATTCCCAAATGCTATGTTTAGCGTTGAGTTATTTTGGCAGAACGAAACATAAAACAACAAATTGTTTTTTGGCCCTATAAACGCCCCATCAAATTATTCCGTAGCACTTTTCATTAAGTCTTTGTTTTTGGAATAACTATACAGAGTAAAAATTATATTGAAATTAATATAAAAATCACATCTACTCGGTTATGCATAGATAATTAAGCCATTATTTTAGAGATTTAACAAAATGTTCTATATCATCGATGTATCTTAATTTTAAGACTGCCCGGGTGTCCTGTTTTGTAACATAATCTTTTAGCATCCAAAAGGCATGCTCTCTAACTTCTTGGGATGAACCACGTTTTTCATATTCGTTGTATAACTCTATGAAGCGTAGAATCTGGTTTTTTATATCGGTATTGCTGATTTGTTGTTTTTCTGGATTAAAAATCCACGGACGATCTCTTGCGCCTCTGCCAATCATGACGAAATCACAGCCAGTTTTGTTTAAAAGGTCGTTACCTTCTGCGTAACTTGTAACGTCGCCGTTGGCCATTAGGGGTATGGTGATTTTTTCTTTGGTCTGTTTCATTATGGTCCAGTTAACTTTTTTGGCGAGCTTTTGTTGTGCAGTTCGGCCGTGAATGCATATTGCCGATACTCCGGCATCCTGGAGCAGTGCAGCGACTTTTACAGCGATTATATGTTGTGCATCTAGTCCTATGCGCATTTTTACTGTCACTGGTTTTTCTGTTGAGTTAACCGTTTTTCTTATAAGACGCTCTAAAAGAGCAAGATTTGACAGTAAAAATGCACCGTAACCTTGCTGGAGGATTTCTTTTTCACTACAACCAACGTTGAAATCGATAATGTCAGCGAATTCTTCCACGTTTTTTACACTCTTAATCATGGAGTCTTCGTTGTTACCTATTAATTGGACACTTACGGGTCTTTCGGGTTCAGTTATGTTAAGAAGGTCTTTGATTTCTCGTTTGGTTTTGTTCTTGACGAGTTCAACATCGAACATTTGGGTATACACTAGGCCTACCTTGTTTTCTTTGCACAGCATTCTAAAGGCAGTGCAGTTAACAGCAGCCATGGGTGCGAGAACGAATTGATTGTTTATTGTGAGTTTCCCAATTTTCATCTGGATTCTTCTTTCACACAGGGTGATGAATGGGTGTTTTTAAGTTTATGTCCAAAAATAATTAAAGGGAATGATCCACGGGGATTTTATTTGTTGATTTTGTTATGATAGTTTGTTTGTAGCATGATGTTGCACAACAAAGTTAATACATCAGTTTACGGTATATGTGATGATACAAGTAAGCTGTTTCTATATAGTTGTCAACAACTACAATCAAACGCTTAATTGCATACCAAACCCAAAAATTAAATGGAGGAAAAACTATGAAAACAACAATCACCGCATCAGTGCAGTTCACCTGCCCCCAATGCAGTGCAAACTTTGAATTCGATGCTGTCGGAGAATACGAATTTGTACCTTGCCCAGTCTGCGGATCCGACTTTGTTACTATCAAAAAAGACTGCAAGATAATGCTTGAAACCTTGGAACAAACACTGATGTGCTAAAAGAACCCGACGCCTCCGGGCCCCAACCCGGATACGCCATCGGCCCCATATTTTCTGATTTATTTTTAATTTTTGAAATAAATCCGTCAATTTTTTCAAATCAAATATATAAAATTAAAAAATTACAACTAAATAAGCAATTTTGGGTTAGTAGAGAATAATTAACGGGAAACATAACACAGAATAACCCATCACAACACTATCTTTAGAGGTATATACATGGCATCACAGCAAGTTACATGGGATTTATCAGGGCTTTTTTTGGGTGTAACTGACCCCAAAATTAACATGGTCATCACTCAAGCAACTATGCAGGCAGATTTATTTGAAGGAAAATATCGCGGTAAAATGTCGGGTTTATCTGCTGAGGGATTGCTTGAGTGTTTCAGAGAAGTTGAGGCGTTTGAGCCGAAAATTGGTGATGTTTCGCTGTTTTCGAGTTTAGCATTTGCCGCTGATATGACACAGCCAGAAACACAGGCACTAAATGACCGGGTAAGCAAACTTGAGGCTAAACTTGCCAAACAACTGGCGTTTTATTCGCTGGAATTGGGCGAACTCGTGAAGGCTAAACCGCAACTCATAGATGACCCCGTCTTAGTCAACTATAGGCATATGTTGCGTCGCGTCTTGCAGAGAGTTAAGCATCAACTCAGTGAGGTAGAAGAGCAACTCATCATAGAGAAGGATCAGTTTGGCATAAATGCCTGGGAAGAGACACAGAGCAAATGGCTAAACACCCGACTCTTTGAAGTGTCAGTTTTAGGGGAGAAAAAGACACTTAGCTATGGTGAAGCAAATGGATTGTTCTCCCATTCCGACCGTGCTACGCGAGAATCCGCAAACCGGGCAATCTATGGCCTTCTGGGTAGAGACGGAGAAATCTTTACGGCGGCGCTTCGAAGCATATGTAATGACTGGGTCACTGTGGCTAAACGACGGAAATATGTTTCACCCATGGAAGCCAGCTTGATAAGCAACGATACCCAACAGAGTATAATCGATAATCTGCTTAGGACCATTGAGAAAGGCACCACCGTCTATCACCGTTACCTCAAGGTGAAGGCTAAACTGATGGGATTACCTGTACTGGCTAACTATGACATAACAGCACCTTTACCCAATATGCCTGAACAGAAATTTAGCTATCCACAAGCTCAGACAATAATTATAGATGCTTACAACCGCTTTGACCCCCAATACACCGAAGCAGTAAAAGAAATGTTCCAAAAACACCGTATCGACGCTTCACCCCGGTTTGGCAAACGCAATGGAGCCTTCTGTGCAAGCGATTACAACGGTAAATCTGCGTATATACTGCAGAGTTTCAATGACACTCTAGGCGATGTCTTTACATTGGCACATGAATTGGGACATGCTACCCATGACTGGTATATGTCTAGAAATCAAACGTACCTAAACACAGGCGTACCCTCGATTGTTGCTGAAACAGCCTCAATCTTTGGTGAGCTTTTACTCACAGACGTGATGCTTAAAAATGCAAAAACAGATACTGATCAGAGGGCACTACTCTGTCTGGTTTTAGACGAGGCGGGTATGACGACATTCCAGGTTACAGCCAGAGTGTGGTTTGAGCAGGCACTCTACGAATCCATCGGAAAGGAAGAGTTTTTGGATTACCCCACTATATGCAGACATTGGACACATGCACGAAACCGTATCTTTGGCGATACTGTGGAGTGGTTACCGGAGATGGATGCAGAGTGGACAATGAAGCCTCACTATTATATGGCAAACTATCGCTTTTACAACTACCCCTATGTATATGCACAGATGTTTGTTTACTCACTCTATGAACGGTATTTAGAGGAGAACAAAGAATTTGTGCCCAAGCTGGTGGAGCTACTCTCTGCAGGCAGCAGTAAATCTCCCCAAGAACTCGGTGAAATCGTCGGATTGGATTTGACGGCGCCGGATTTCTGGAGAGGAGGCTTGAAGGTATTTGAACGCTTCGTCACTGACTTAGAAAAAACTGTGTAGAGACAAAAACGTGTTAACGCGGTGGCGGTTTGGCGATAGTACATGTGATTGGCCCATATACCACCGTTTTAAGGAGATAAAAAATACAGAAAAGAGCAAATGCGTCAAGGAGGCACGCCCAGCTAAGTTATCCCTGCAACAGCTATTTAGGCCATGATAATCAAACAGCAGATCATTGCAACCCGCCGCCAGATTATTTAAGGCATACCGAAAGTTTTGAATGATTACCTGCCATGCTTTGGTGTGTTAACAAGATTTGTGATTAATGGGTATCTCAGTAAATCGGTGTTCCAAAATTTATGGTGTAATTGTATTGGTAGGTAATACAGAAATATCTAGTATGCTGTGATGGGTGTCGGTTGTACACTAAATAGACAAACTGTTTTATGCCTGCCTTCTTTTACGGTGGGTGAGAATAAATCGGAGTATAGAATCCAGGACATAGGTAGAATTTCTGACTGATTTATACCTCCTTTTTAAGGAGTACTTTTGGTTATAGTTGGTTTATTGAAGTCACATAGGTTTATGTGGCGTGTGCAGGCTAGTAATTTGATTCTATTGTTTTGGAGGTGAATTTTTTGGAGCAAAAAAGGAATGTTCCTGCACCTGAAATGACTACCCAGGGTAAATTCAAATGCCGTGCTGACAACCAAGAATACGATAGCCGTGAAGACTATGAAGCACACTGTACAGAAGAACATGCGTCTGAAATGTGAGGGCGTTAAAAAGGGTATTGGAATTAAAAAATAATGGTTATCGTTTTTCCTCTTTTTCTTGGAAAAGTTTTTTGATTGCACTAATTCTTGCTTTCTGTGCCAGTACGTCGCTTGTGACTACTGTGAGGGCTTCTTCGGGGCACCATTTTACACATTGGGGTCCTTCGGTTTTTTCTCTGCACAGGTCGCAGACATAGACAACTTTGGTTTCAGGATGAAGCATCATTGCACCATAGTCACATGCTTCAATGCACCAACCGCAACCGTTACATTTCTCTTTATCAAGAACGATGTTGCCGATGTCTTCAGTTTGGCTAAGCGCATTTCGGGGGCAGGCAGCAACGCATGCAGGGTCTTCACATAGACGGCAGGTAACGGCCATGTTGGCAAGCTGATTAACGCGGACTAGACGAATACGTGATTTGAGCGGGTTGAAAGCTTTTTCTTTGTTGTATGAGCAGGCGTACTCACAAATTTGACAACCAACACACTTCTCAGGGTCAGCAGAGACAAATTTTCTTTTTTTAACCATTTTTATGCCTCTTTGTCTTGAGTTATTGTTTTAAAGTCTTGTAAGTCTAATTCTTGGAGTTTAGCCTTTGACGGGATACCTTCAACGGTCCATCCACGGGCTTGATAGTAATCATCTATGAGCAGATCAAGCTCATCTTGAGTTATAACTGCACCCTTTGATGGCCCATCGTCGGAGATGGGTTGATTGATAACTTTCCATGGCAGAGTATCATCGTCTCGGGTAAAACCTTCCCGGAGATTGATGAGTTTAGCAAGGGTTATGATTCGTTCGCCTGCAACGCCGAATTCTTGTGGAGTAATTTCGATACCTGTGACGGCACTGTAGAGTTTAGCCATGTCAGCGAGCTCTTTGTAGAAGGTGCCTTTGGCATTTTTACATACAATAAGTGAGTCTATGAGTGCGAAGAGGTCTTCATTATCTTTGACGAGTTTACCTTGACCTTTCCCAGCATCAACACCATCAACCCTACCCTTCAAATCCAACGCCACAACACCACTACGACTATGATCCGCCCCCCTAAAAGAAAC
>WQVG01000010.1 GCA_009781675.1 Candidatus Bathycorpusculum acetigenes
CTTCGGATTATGCCGTTTTTTACTATTTTTTCAGATAAACACTTCTTACACGTGACCATGACAATAACCTTGCTTACAAGGTTATCACAAACTCTTTTATCTCTCTATCGGTGAAAACTCTCAAAATAAAGGCATGCTACGCCTTCTGCTCAGAGGGGGTATCGGTTTTTTTTCTCAGCCAAAATGCAGCTCCACCAATAGCAAACACTGTCACAAATATTAAAGGATAGAGAATAATTGGAGGTAGACTAAGAGTATTTTGCCGCTGGCCACCTTGATTGGTTGGCCTATCAGGTGTACTATCACCATCAGAGGAGGAAGTTGACTCATCTGAACGAGGAGGAGCGTCTGTGATACCATCACCTACAACAATTGTTTTTGTTGCCGTTGCATTAAGATCGGCACTATTTGTTACCGTCAGAGAAACGATATAGGTTCCAGGGGCACTATAGTAATGTCCAGCATTGATCCTAGTAGATGTGTTACCGTCGCCAAAATTCCAACCATCCATACTCAGTGTAAGGTTGTAGGGGTCGTAGCTTTGATCATAGAACATGAGGTTTTGATTAACGGCAACGTTGATGGTTTGTCCAGAATATCCGGCTACATA
Organism: Candidatus Bathycorpusculum acetigenes; assembly: GCA_009781675.1. Taxonomy (GTDB): domain Archaea; phylum Thermoproteota; class Bathyarchaeia; order Bathyarchaeales; family Bathycorpusculaceae; genus Bathycorpusculum; species Bathycorpusculum acetigenes. The sequence goes on from WQVG01000010.1 coordinate 611, forward strand.
TATTACGGGAACAGGAGGGGTTATACTTACAACCGTTATACCGATAATGGCAGTGGATGTTCCCTTAGAGTTAGTAACAGTTAAGGTAACGGGAATAATACCAGGCCAATCAAAGGTATAGTTAACAATATTTCCTGTTAGGGTTCGAGATTCATTGTCAGTAAATGTCCAAGTGTAGGTTTGATCTGCAACATCTTGGGGAAGGGTTTGGGATGCATCCAAGGTTACGCTTGTGAATTGTTTTACAGTTTGATTTGACCCAGCATCGGCAACTGGTGATCCATCAGAGGGAATATAGGACACAACAGCAGTCGCATAGGTCACAGCAGGATAGGGATCAACAGGAGGGTTACTAAAGGAGGCCCCAACACCTGGAGGAGCGGGCGCAAGCAGTCGGGTAGCATTAACGGTAATTATTGTGCTAACAACTGGCTTTAATACCTTGAACGTAAAAATTACTAAGGATCCACTGCCGCTTTTTCCAACAGGCTCTAATGTTGCTTCATTAGCTGTGGCTGTTCCATAAACGTCACTTGCCCCTTGGAACGATCCAATTTTGTTGATTGAAGAAGTAAACTGTGTCATGGTGTCACTTTCTTGGTAAAAATCACCTTGCAGGGGGTTTTTTGTCATCTCGAGATATTGAGAATCCCAAGTGACTTCAGCTTTCCAGGCCCAGAGGTTTGTAACATCGCTAATTTTAAATACTAACGTAAAAGTTTCTGATGGATTTGTTATTTGAACTGTTGAAGGCACAAGACTTAGAAGAGGGGAATTTTGTGCTTGACTGATTGGGATAGAACTAAAAAAGGGGATAAGCAACAAGCAAACAATGGTTATGGAAATTATTTTTTTTATCATTTTATACCTCGCTGTAGTATATTATCCAGGCGTTTGCAAACTCTACTAAATCGTTAAAGTCAAGTTTTGAATCTTTATTGAAGTCAAAGATCTGATTCCAAGGACGATCCTCGTAGTATGCGATCCAACTGTTTGCAAATAATACTAAGTCGTTGAAATCTAAGACACCGTCTTCATTTGCATCACCGGGTTGTTTGACGGTAAATGATGCCATATTGGAAGTTGACAACCCGTTAAATCTTGAAGTTACATATATTGTGTCTTGTCCAATGGTAGCTTTATTGGGGAGCTTAAAGGACAACTCATATGTGCCTTGGTTTCCGCTGGATGTAGAGAGTTGATTTGAACCTATTGTGGTTCCTGTTAGTGTAAAGGGTATGGATACCTCGGGGGCTAGGGGATAACCACCTTGATTTGGCCACTCAGAGTATAGCCCAGCATACGCATATGCAGATCCTCCAGCAACTCCCGAGGGGATTTTAACAGGGAGTGTTGCGGTAAATCCGTCTCCGCTGGCTATTGCGATGTGTTTTATAGAACCAGAGGATATAGGCACACCATTATTATCGTACACGTTGATAGCGGCAAGCAAATCGCGGGGTATAGAATCAGTGTTAGTTACGCTGATGGTAAAGTATGCGGATTCGCCGGCTATAACAGAGGTTAATTCGTCACCTGTTTGATCGCTCAGATATGCTGATGTGATAGCCCCTTTGGGGTTGGTTATGGTTCCTGTAGCTACGGTTCTTATTACAAGCTTTTCTCCTTGGGTATTAACAACCGCTATACCTATCAGACCGGTTACTGTTTGGTTAGCTGATAAAAGTTTTCCGCTAACGGTTACAACGTCGCCCCGGTTGTACGACTGCTGAGCGGTTGATATAGTTAGCTCTATGGATGTTTGAGCGTTAACTGTAAGAAGGGTTGATAGGATCATTAAACAAAAAAAGAAAGAAATGATGGTTGATTTTTTCATTGTTTATCCCTAGTTAGATGCCTATAGCGAACTGTGCGGGTTGGTTTTGGACACCACTGACAAATAGGCCGCTACTGTCAAAGGTAACTGTTGCACCGTTTTGAGGACAGTAAGGGACACCACCTGCTTTTGGATACGCACTAAGCAAGTTGACATTAACCTTAGCTTGACCGACAAATGCATAGTTGGGAATGTCTAGGGTCACTTGAACAGAAGAACCTGCGATGGTAGTGGTTGCTACTGCAATTGGAACGTTGTTAACATCTACTACGGTGAAAGTAACAATACCTGTAACATTAGCACTATTGTCAAGGTTTACTGTAACTTGGACTTGGCCTGTGCCTCTAACGACTGTAGAGGGGCTCACGGTGACGTTTTTGATGTTTGCGATATAGTTGAATTCAAATTTGAGTGAGTCAGTGTAGGTTATCTCAGAGATATCGACTGCGGCATTGATTGCCCAGTTAGCGCCAAAGGCTATTTCTAGTTGAGTGTCAGGGGTTGGTAAACGGAAGCTAAATGTTGCATCACCATTAGTGTTTGTGCGTGCGACAGCGTATGCATATTCAGCCCCGCTGTTAGTGTAGACTGTAAAGATTACGTCTTTCTCTGCTACTGGAGCACCGTTAAAGACTACGTGAGCAGTTGCAACGACTTGTTGCTGAGGACCAAACTTACCGCCTGGAGCGTTGGGACCTACACCGCCTTTTTGGGTGTAGACATCAATACCTGCAGATGCAGTTTGGATGATTGTGTAGGTTCGGCTTGTTTGGGCTGTGGCGACATAGCCTGCAGGTGGATTGGTTGCTGGTGCAGTAACATTTAGGGTGATTTGTAATTCGTCGGGGGCAATATCGCTTATGGTTACATTTTTGGTGGTTGCAGTTATGTCACTGAATAGGCCATTGACTGAGTGGATGACCCAGCTATAGTTGGTGATTGGAACAGCTTGTTTGCCGTCATAGCCGGGTGTAGAGGATGATGCATCAAGCACTATAGCTGTGGTGGTGGCACCGGATGGGAGAGTGATGTATTGGCCACTGATACTGGCGTTGGTTGTAACGGTGAATGCGGCTGTTGGTGCTGTTGCTGCTGGGGTGGGGTTGTTTACATGAAGTGATGGAAGGGGTGTGTTGTAGGTCATTTCTTGATTTTGAGGATTTAACAACTTGACATCAGTTAGAGCTATGTCACAGTTACCAAAGCCCTGAACCTCAAAGGTGATAGTTGTCAAGAGGCCTCCGCCGGTAACACCGGTGCGTTCAAGCAAGACATGGGAGAATTTGCTTGGGAAGTGGCCGCCCACGTTATCGATTGCGGTTGCGGGGCTCATATCAGCTGCGCCTTCGCTAGTTAGGAAGGTCCCTTTTTGTACTTTTGTAACGGTGACAACATCGGGGTTCCAGGTTAAATCAAAGTTAACACCCCACAGGTCCTCGACGTTTGCAATATTGACTTGAACTGTGAAGGTGGAACCAAGCTGTAAGGTTGTAGGATAAGTAAGGTCAAGCGGAGTGGAGGAAACCAGTGTCAGGGTTGCTGGACCTGCTGCATTAGCATAACTTATCCCTGAGAGCATCGACACAACCATAAAAATAGTAAGTGCCACAGCCATCATAGATTTTGTTTTTTTAGTTTTTTGATTCATTTATTTCTTTTCTCCATCTAAATTTATTTTATAATAAAAAAATTGGTGGATAATTTTTATTCGTAATATGCAATCCAGCCGTTTGCAAAGGCTACCAGGTCATTGAAATCGATTTTACCATCTGGAAGACCATTTGGTCCACTGATGTCAGCATAAGGATTCAATAGATGGTTGGGTCCATAGTATTCTATCCAAGCATTTGCAAAATACACCAGATCCTCGAAGTCAACAATGCCATCGGGAACAGTCTGAGTCCCAACAGAACGATTAGGATTACCCGAGGATGCACCCGCAAAATCTATCCGATTCATCGTTATGAAACCGTCGTTTACTAGATAGTCATCGTGTGCTTTGATGAAGCTGATCCAGAGAGATTTCACAGCGTCAGGAGTGGTTGCAGATGGGATGCCGTCCATAAAGTAGTAGAGAGGGCGAATGATGGTGGCGGGGGTAGATTGATCGGTGACATAGGATCCGCCTTTAACGTTGGCAACGCTTGGGCTGATGTATGTGCGGGTTGTGGGGTTGTAGAGGCTTAGGGGTATGATGCCGTTTGGATGAGAGGCGCCTAAGTCATTTTGGACAAAGCCTAAGCCGACAAAGCCGATGGCGTATTGGTTTTGTGGTTGGCGCATTGCAGTCATGACGTTTGCGTTGGAGGTTAGGGGTTGATAGTTTGATGGAAGCCAGTTACCTGCTGTTTGTTCTGTTTGGACGTTGTATGCCATGTTGTAGCCAAAAGCATTTAAGAAGAAGGTGTTAAAGCCGTCAAATGTCCCTGAGGAGTATTCTCTGCCGATGCGGCCAATGGTTTGGCTGGCGACACCTGTGGGGAGTGTTACAGGTGGAACCTGTGCATTTGCCCAGTCACCCCAAGTCGCATACAGGGGGACGTTGTTGCCATTTGCGGTTGTTCTAAAGAGATCTGCAACTTGAGAAGCAGAAGCTTGAGAGAGCCAAGTGTTTGTGGCTGGGACGACGATGGCGATGCTGTCATAGCCAATTAAGAATTCTTGTGGATTGGTGATTGTTGAACCAGATAAGGGATAAGTTGTACCATAAAAACCTGAGTTAGCGCCTGATCTTGATGAGGCGGCGATGTCTGCGGTTGGAGGGTTATCCTTTAGTGCGTTTAGACCTGCACCGCTTCCCAAGTCGTTTAGAGTGACTGTGGTCGCAGTGAAGGGTGAACCTAGAGCTAAGACATGTGACTGAAATGCAGTGGTTGCCTGTGAGCTGATTGGATAGATGGTTGAGCTACCAAGAACATAAAGACGGCCGGGAGTTACTAGCGGTGTTTGTGCGTGAGTTGGAAGTGCCGAAAACAGTGAGACTGTAAAGAGTGCTACCATGATTGCACATATTACTGGTTTAGATGTTTTCAAATTTGTTTTCTCCTTTTTCTATTAGTGAACGATTACTCGTTCAACAAGTAGTGGTTTAGCTCAGAATATGTTTCTTATCGATATAGTCTACCTGCAGATGTTTAGACTATATACAATCCATCCTGAAAAATAGACGAGCTATAGTCAATTATAGGCCTAAATATCAATAAGTAGACACTGTAGACAACCGTTATCTGCCCCAAAACCACTGTAGCGCAAGGGAGAAAAGCCATCAAAATCGAAAGGAAATATTTCCAAGATCATCTAGTTCAAGTAATAGTCCTCATCTGCGCCGCCGTATCAGTAGTAGCAGTCTTGGCGATATTTTACTCCTTATTACATGATGGATACCCAGTCATTTCAGATTGGCTCTTAAATGGTTTTAGAATGAAATGGATCCCTCACCAGGGAATATATGGACCAATCCCATTGGTTGTCAATACGTTTAATGTTGGTATTGGATGTACCATAGTCGCTACAATAATTGGAGTCCCCACAGCAATATATTTAGCAGAGTTCGCAGATAACCGCTTGCGGAACATTATAAAACCTTCTTTAGAAATTTTAACTGGATTTCCCTCAATAATACTCGGGATAGTTGGGCTCACCATAATAGTCACAGCTATAACAACAGTTGCTGGTCCTCCGGCTGGGGGAGGGTTGCTTGCAATATGGATTGTTGTAGGAATAATGTCACTTCCAACAGTTGCAACTATATCTGAAGATGCAATAAGAGCTGTGCCTAAGGATCTCAAAGAAGCATCCTTGGGCCTTGGCGCGACTCGATGGCAAACTATGACCAGAGTCACAGTACCTGTAGCTAGCCCAGGAATCTTGGCAGCCATTCTTCTAGGAATGGGAAACGCAATCGGCGAAACAATGGCAGCATTTTACATATCAGGTATACAAGACCCATCGGCGATTGCGACAGACCCTATACGTGGAGTCGCATCGATCTCTGTACAAATCGCACAAGAGGCTATGAGCGAAACAAGAGCTATGACTCCATATTTTGGATTGGGGTTCCTACTCTTCTTCATTATTGGGGTACTAAATCTGATAATTAGAAGATTAAGTAAAGAACAATTAGCAGTAGATCCACCAAGGAATCGGTGAGTGATATGGAGGTTTTTTTATTATCGTGGATGGATCAATTATATACTTACATAAAAAACCGCGACAGAAACAGTCTGTTTGCTGGAGCACTAATTTTTATACCGGGTATAGTATTTACAATTTTTGCCCTATATCAAACAATTATACCGATAAATGAGTACATAACACAAGGTATGCCATGGGATCACACAATTGACCGTTTAGCGATAGATATTTTTCTCAATATTTTGCTATTTGCCCCTGCACTTATAATGTTTGTAGCAGCATATCTTCAAGCGGAATCAAACCAGCTAGGTTTTAAAGTTTGCTTTGCTCTGTCAATTGGCGCCTTAGGAGGATTGATCTTCAACCTTGCAGACCCAACTTTACTGATTATCTCCATGACCTTTAGCATCTTAGCCACCATAGTTGGACTTGAAGAATCAAAGAAAAACAAGCATAAGAAATATTCACCCATTATAGCCGAAAAAATTGCCATACTAGGCTTGCGATTATCAAGCATAATAGCCATCGCAGTATTAGTGGGAATTATCGCCTATGTAGTTCTCAGAGGCGCACAATTTCTATCATGGGAATTTATAACAGCAGACAACATAGGGGCCAAAGAGATTGTCGACCAAATTGTAAGTGGTGACCCGAGATCAATAGGAGGAATAAGAATTTTCATAATAGGGTCACTTATCCTTGTGGGCTACTGTGAGGCCATAGCAATCCCTCTTGGAATTGGTGCAGCCATTTATTTAGCCGAGTATGCCCCAAAAAATAAGTTCATAGATGCCCTTAGGTTTTTTATTGAAACTCTAGCCGGAGCGCCATCAATAGTTATAGGTCTGTTTGGCTTTGCATACTTTGTCCGTATGTTAGGTATGGGGGTGTCTATTGCGGCCGGAGGTCTTGCATTGGCCATCATGATTTTGCCATGGAATATAAGAACCGCTGAAGAGGCTATGAGAGCTGTCCCGCAATCTTATCGCGAAGCATCATATGCACTTGGAGCCACGAAATGGCAGACGATAAAAAGGACTGTTTTATTGTCCGCCAGCCCCGCCGCGATTACAGGTATAGTGCTGGGATTTGGTGCAGCCATAGGAGAAACAGCAGTAATAATGCTTACTGCAAGCTATAAGGGAACAAACGTTTTTCCCGATAATATATCTCTGATAGGCGCAATGGGTAACCCTTCCCTAGGAGGCCACGATATACCAACTTTACAGATGTGGATTATGAACGCCTATTACTATATAGCCCAGGGGACAAATAGACCGAGTGGAACTATAAATTGGCAACTAGAAAACGTCATGTTTAGTGGTGCGCTTGTTTTATTGATAATATTTATTGGTATAAGTTTTGTAGCATTGATTCTGCGAAATTATTTAGCTAAAAAAACTCACGGAGCCAGATAAGATGAGAAAACATGTAAAAACTAAAGCACATATTCTATCATTTGTACTAATAGTGTTTTTAATTCCAGCGGTCAGCTTAACTTATATGGATGTTGCCCAAGCAACAGATGATTGGAAGCTTGAGTTGACATTTCAGGTTAACAATGGCACAGCATTAAATGGTACACAACTGGTTTTTGCACCGTTTGATCTCATTACACTTAAAGCCGAATTAACCAACACAGATACGGCTGTTTTGGAGTCTATAGTAGTCTTTAGTATAAAAGGGCCAACCTCGGCGGCGAATTCTACAGAGATTGTGCGTAGTGAAGCCACAGACAAAAACAATTCGGCTAGTATAGATTTTCGTATTCCCATTGAAAGTACAGAGAATATTATAGGTACGTGGCAGGTTTACGTTAACGCTAAGACAGTAAACAAAGTTTGGACTCAGAATGCAACTTTTCAGGTTAGCTGGCCAATACAAAGGTTAGCAATTGATTTTGTGGATGCCCAAGGACACAGTCAAAACAACTTTAACGCTGGCGATAGCGCTACTGCGTTAATTAGCTATGAGAGTAGCCAAGTGCAACCTCAAAACATCAGTCTAAACATCAAAGATTCCGCCGGTAATTCCATAACCCAACAAATCCGTCAAGTCACCGCGAACACAACAACTAACAACAAAATCGCCCTTGAATTTACAATTCCCAAAAGTGCAGCCAACGGCTCAGCCCAAGCAGATCTAAACATCTACTCAGGAAATTATCAAAACAGAAACATTCCAGCAACCGAAAACAAAACTGTCTATCTCACCATAGGCACCACCACAGAAACCCAACCCCCCACCCCAACCCCCCCACCAACCGCGCCTACCCCAACCCCAGAACCCCTCATAGATGACCTTATGAGCTGGTTACCCTGGCTGGCGGCAATAACTGGTCTAATCACATTTTGTGCACTGTTTATCTTTCTTAAAAGAAAACCCAACCAAACAAAAGACCAGCCCACCCCCCCAACCAATTCAACCATCAACCCAACCATACCCCCCAACCAACCACCACCAACCATAGCGTTCTCAGAGGAAAACATCAAATCATCACTAATACAGATGCAGACTATTCTAAACCAGAGGGCACAACCAGATCTGGCCACTCAAGATACAACAACACTAACACAGCTAAATAATATTGCACTCACAACCAAAAAAATCCAAGAACTCCAAACCGCCCTCAAAATAGAACAACAACACCTAAACAAAAACATAAACGAACTAAACCAAACCATCGAAAAACAAGAAAACATCATCAAAAACTACTACGACACACTACGAAACGAAATCAAAAAAGCCCAACAAATAATCACCCAAGACAACCCACCAACAACACCACCAACTACAGAACAAAAAATAGAAAGGGAAAACCAAACGCCGCCCAACACACCTTTTTAAGAAATTTTCTTTTTCTGCTTTCTATATAGTTATTACATTCTACACACAGATCTTTTAACTTATCCGCTGAGGCAGGTTAACAAGGAGAGGTGAGAGCGATGCAACAAAAACAAGCACAAACTAATTTTGAGTTGCCTCGTTCACACTTATTAAAGCACAACACAGGAGCAAGTGAAAAATTTGAAGGTTAAATGTATAGGATGCGAAAAACGATTCGACGTTTATCCGGAAAACTTTTCTGACCACGAAATCATATTCTGCCCCATATGCGGCCTAGACCACGAAGTTGTCAAAAAAGCAAACCACGCCAGGGTCGAATCCATACAACTCGCATAACCACAGCATCTTCCCTTTTTTAAAACCCCAACCAAGCAAGTTTCCAATACACCCAACGTCATAAACACAAAGAAAAAATACAACAGAAAGTTTAAATTAGAAAAAATATCAGAAGATTCGGCGAATTAAATGCGTTATTCATATTTCGATGGAAAACATTACTGTTTTGCAAGAGCTACATCAAACGCAGAGTACTACACACGCTCAGATGAAGATAAATCAGAATGTTGTGAAACAAAAAACTTTTAAACCTACACAAAACTCAAAATAAAACTATTAGTCAAATGCAAACAACTCAACTTATGACGCTAATAATTGTGAATAATGCACAATAAGTTTAGACTGGAATGCCAAGGTTTTAACAGCGTAAGCCACAGAGGCGAGTATAAACTAAAAATATCTAATCTATCTATTACAGGAACCATGTACGCCCTCCTTCTCTATACCCCAATACGCCGGCTCAATTAGCAAGTAGACTAAGATGCATGTTTGAGAAAGGGCAAGCAAGAAGCGCTTATAAGCCGTCTGTTGAATATAAATAATCACTGGGATTTATCGTATGAAACAGTTTCTTCTAACACCCTCAGCAGGGAAACGTCTAATCGCAAAGGCCCTTGCCATCCATCCATCAGTTCAGCATGCCCTAAAAAGCGGCACCCTTGTTATAGTTGCAGGAACCACAAATGGCTATTTTGCTGAAGAAATCCTAATCAGTCGTGGTGTTCGAGATTTTTCTCGGCAGAGGTTTTTCCGGGGCGTAACGATGCCGCCTAATAGAGCCATAACCATAGAAGGGCGTTTACCTGATGAGAGCCAGTTTCCCGGTGATGTAATCATCTCGGGTAATGTATGGCAAAGGGGCAAGAGCATTGGAGATGTTGTAAATACGCTTAGAGATGGTGATGTTATCGTTAAAGGTGCCAACGCTGTCGATTTGGTGCATAAGCAAGCGGCACTTCTAATTGGACATCCTAGAGCGGGAACAGCGGGATTGGCCTTGCCGGCTGTTTTTGGGCAACGGGTAAAACTCATAGTTGCCGCTGGGCTGGAAAAACGCATATCAGGTGACCTCCAGACGATAGCGTTGAAAATTAATGCCCCTGGTGTGGGAGGTTATCGTTTTTTGCCTCTGCCCGGGGAGCTATTTACTGAGCTTGAAGCGTTCAAGTTGCTCTGTGGTGCTGAGGCCGAGTTGATTGCCGCAGGGGGAGTTGATGGTGCAGAAGGCGCATGTTGGATAGCAATATCGGGCTCTGAGAATCAGGAGCACATGGCTGAACAAATCTATACATCCATAGCAAACGAACCGCCCTTCACACTCTAATTATGGGGTTATTTCTTGTCCTGGGTGCACTATACCTGCAACAGATGCATCGGTTTGTTTATGTCTAAATCCGTTTTTTGAACCCGAACGCAGAGCACTCACACTTTGAGAAACAGCATTAACCATGGTGTCGGTGTTTTCTTTAATCAGCTCCATGGCCGCTTGATTGACTTCCAATTCAACAGTCAGTCTTAGTTTTCCAGGTCCATTTTTATTTGCTTCCATAAATAATCCACCTCCACAAAATCGTGCTGTCGGCTACTTTATGGGTTAACGATTAGGTATCTTAAACCTGAGTGGCTGCACCAATACAGCAACAACAAAAAGCGATTAGACTGGACAGCTCCACACCAGGGCTTATTCCGGCCGAATTTCGAACCAGAGACACCTTGAACCATGCTCACTTTTTATAAAACGCTTAGATACGCCAGTAAAGGAAGAGTTAGGGCTTTGCCCAGTATTGGGCAAGAGCGTCGAGTGCGCTGTCAAAGAGGTAGTCAGTGGGGACTACATTGACGTTTATGTTAAGCTCTTTTAGGGCTTGTGCGGTTGTGGGTCCGATGGCAACGGTTGTTACTTTTTCTGTGAGAGTTTGCTGTAATTGTTGCATGGATGCTTTTTCGGTGAGCATTTTGAAGATGTTTTTGGCGCTCAATCCACTGCCAAACAGTATGGCGTTTATATGTCCTTCTGTGAGGTCTTGGTAGAATTTGGTTTTGAGGGCTTCATCTATGGGTAGGCCTGATTCATAGACATAAATTTCTTCGACATCAGCACCCATTTGTTGGAGGGTCTCAGTTAGGGTGGGGGAGGCGTTGCTGGTGCGGGGGATACGAAATGTTTTGTTTTTGAGGTTGGTGCTTGAGAGGGCTTCAAGTAGGCCGTCGCTGCTGTATTTTTGTGGAATCATGTCCACACGGACGCCTTTTTCTTTTAGGGCTTCGGCAGTTTTGGGGCCGACTGCAATGATGCAGGAGTTTTTTAGGCCTTCATAGAGTTGGGGGGTTTGTTTGAGTTCTTCTGTGGCACTAAAGAGGTGCTTGACGCCGTTTGTGCTCATCAATGCGACATAATCTATGGTGTTTTTTTGGAGTTCAGTTATGAATTTTTTGAGGGGTTGGGGGTTGTTTAGGGGTTTTATTTCTATGGCTGGGATGTAGTAGGGGATTCCGCCTTTTGCTTTGATGAGTTCGCCTGCTTCTTGGGCTTGGCCGATGGGGCGGGTTATGGCGATGGTGCGGCCTTTTAGAGGGGTTTTTTGAACCATGTTAGTTTCCTGCCTAATTTTGCGACGTCTCCGATGATGATAACGGCTGGGGGTTTTATGTTTCTAGTTTGGGCCTCTTTTATGATAGTATCTAGGGTGGCTATGAGGGTGCGTTGTTGGGGGAGGGTGCCTGATTCAATCATGGCTATGGGTTTTTGTGGGTCTATGCCGCCATCGAGGAGTTTTTTAACGATACCTTGGAGGGATTCGACGCCCATGAGAATGACCATGGTGTCGACTGCGCTGGCGATTTTTATCCAGTCTATGGGTTTGTCGGCGTCTCCTGCGCGGTGGCCAGTTATGATAGCAACAGAGGCGGCGTAGTCTCGGTGTGTGAGGGGTATGCCTGCATAGGCGGGTGCGGCAACTGCGGAGCTAACGCCGGGTACATATTCAAATGTGATGCCTTCTGTGAGTAGGGCTTGGGCTTCTTCGCCGCCTCGGCCAAAAATGAAGGGGTCGCCGCCTTTGAGGCGCACCACTTGGCTACCTTGTTTGGCTTTCTCTATTATGAGTTCGGTGATTTTGTCTTGGGGTACTTCGTGGAGTCCGCTACGTTTACCCACAAAAATCCGTTCGGCGTTTGGGGGTGCCATAGCTAGGATTTCTTCGCTGACGCCTAAGCGGTCATAGATAACTACGTCTGCGGTTTTTATTATTTCAACTGCTTTGATGGTTAGCAGTTGGGGGTCGCCGGGGCCGGCGCCGACTAGAAAGACTCTACCATACGCCATATTTTTCTCTCCATTGTTTCTCGTAGTCTTTTGCGCCCTGCTTGATTAGTTCTTCGCCCACTATTGTGCCTAGTTCTGTGGCTTGGTTGAGGGGGCCTTTTGTTTGGGCGCTGATTTTTTTTTGGTCATTTAGTGAGAAGATGCTACCCCAAAGGGTGAGCTGGTTTTCTTGGACTTTGGCAACTGCGCCTATGGGGACGCGGCAACCGCCTTCGAGTTTGAGCACCAAGCTGCGTTCAGCTGTGATTTCGGCTCGGCTGTTTGGGTCGTCGACTGTTTGTAAGAGGGTGATGATTTTTGTGTTGTTTTCTTTGGCGGTGAGGGCTATAGCGCCTTGGCCGGCTGCGGAGGGGAATTGTTCGAGTGAGAGGGGTTGGTGGGTGATTTGGTTGGTTATGTTTAGGCGTTCTAGGCCGGCTTGGGCGATGACTATGCCGGCGAGTTCACCGTTGTGGACTTTATTTATGCGGGTATCGATGTTGCCGCGGATGGGTTGTATGTCGAGGTCTGGTCGGAGGTATTTGATTTGTGCTAAACGGCGTAGACTGCCGGTGCCAACGGTGGCGCCATGGGGCAGGTCTTTGAGGGGGACGTTGTTGTGGGATATGAATACGTCGTTTGGGGAGTCGCGTTTGGGAATGGCGGCTATTACTGTTCCGGTTTGTATCTCCACGATGGGTACGTCTTTTAGGCTATGCACAGCGAAGTCGATTTCTCCGCTGACGACTTGTTGGTCGATTTCTCGTTCAAAGATGCCTTTGGCATCGATGCTAAAGAGGGGTTTGCCGTGTTCTTTGTCGCCTATGGTGTGGATGATTTTGAGTTCAAATTCTATGTTTGGGTTTTTGGTTTTTATCCAGTTTAGGGTGCGGTTGGTTTGGGTTAGGGCTAGTTTGCTGCCTCGGGTGCCGACGGTGAGTTTCATGGGGGGTTCCTCGTTTTAGCGGCTGCTTTGAGGGCGCAGTCAAAGGCGTTTGTGGTGAATTTGAGGTCGGTTTCTGTGTGTGCTTCGGAGATAAAGCAGGTTTCGTATTGAGAGGGGGGAATGAACACGCCTTGTTTGAGTAGTTCGTGGAAGTAGGCGCTAAACATGGCGGGGTTGCTTTGCTTGGCGCTGTCATAGTCGGTTATGGTTTGGGGGGTGAAAAAAATTTGATAGAGCGATGCGATACTGTGGATCTGTACAGGTAATTTGTAGTTTGTGGTTTGATCGGTGAGGGTTTTTTTGAGTTCGATGGTGTTTTTTTCGAGTTTGGGGTAGAGTTGGTTTTTGTTTTTAGAGAGATAACTAAGAGTTGCCATACCGGCCGTTGCTGAGATTGGGTTACCGCTAAAGGTTCCTGCTTGGTACACCTTGCCTGCGGGGCTTATGGTTTGCATGATTTCGGTTTTGCCGCCAAAGGCTGCTAAGGGAAAGCCGCCGCCTAAGACTTTGCCCAGGGTTGCCATATCGGGTTTGACTCCGAAGTATTCTTGGGCACCGCCCAAGGCGAGACGGAAGCCTGTGATGATTTCATCAAAGATCAAAACGGTGCCATAGGTTTGGGTTATTTTTCTTAGGCTTTCCAGGTAGCCTGATTTGGGTAGAATTAATCCCACGTTGGCCATCACTGGTTCAACTATCACGGCTGCGATGTTTGGGCTCTCAGTTCTAAAGGTGTTCTCTATGGCTTCGAGATTGTTGTAGGGCAACACGAGGGTGTTTTGGATGGATTCTTGGGGAACACCCAACGAGTTAGGTGCGCCAAAGGTTGCAGCCCCTGAGCCGGCTTTGACTAGCACGTTATCGTGACTACCATGGAAGCATCCGTCAAATTTGATGATTTTTTTACGGTTGGTGTAGCCTCGGGCGGCTCGGATGGCATGCATGGTGGCTTCGGTGCCGGTGCTTACAAGGCGCATCATTTCCATGCAGGGGGAGGCTTGGCTTATGGCTTCGGCGAATTGGACTTCGAGTTCGGTTGGGGCACCATAGAGGGTGCCTCTTGGGAGTTGGGCTTTGATGGCTTCGAGAATTTCTGGTTGGGCATGTCCTAGAAGTAGCGCACCGTAGGCCATGCAGTAGTCTAGGTATTTTTTGCCGTCGGCATCATAGAGTTTGGAGCCCTGAGCGCATTCCACAAAGAAGGGGTAGGGTTCAAATGCTCGGACAGGACTGTTTACGCCGCCGGGTAGGGTTTTTTTGGCTCGTTCATAGAGCAACATAGATTTGGGTTCGGTCAAGACTGAGTCAACCAGGATTTTACATCTTTAGCATGATAGGTTATGATTAGGTCTGCGCCGGCGCGTTTTAGACTGATTAGGATTTCGCGGATGATTGTTTGCTCGTCTATCCAGCCGTTTTGTGCGGCGGCTTTGACCATACTGTACTCTCCGCTTACATTGTAGGCAACCACCGGTACATTAAAGCTGGCTTTGGCTAGGGTGATAATATCTAGGTATGCTAGGGCTGGTTTGATCATGACCATGTCTGCGCCCTCAGCAATGTCGAGTTCAATTTCGCGGAGTGCCTCTTGGGGGTTACCTGGGTTCATTTGGTAGCTGTGTCGGTTACCAAATTTGGGTGTGGATTCTGCGGCGTCTCGGAATGGACCATAGAAGCCTGAAGCATATTTGGCGGCATAGGCAATAATGGGGATTTGATCGTAGCCTGCTTCGTCGAGAGCTTCTCGGATGGCTGTGATTTGGCCGTCCATCATGGCTGAGGGGGCGACTATGTCGATGCCTGCTTGGGCATAGCTGACAGCTGTTTTTGCTAAAAGTGCTATGGTGGGGTCGTTTTGGATTTCATTATCTTTGACTATTCCGCAGTGTCCATGACTCATGTATTCGCAGAGGCAAACATCGCCGATAATAACGAGTTCGTCTCCGCAGGCTTTTTTGAGTAGACGGATGGCTTGTTGGATAATACCCTCTGGGGCATAGGCACTTGTGGCTGTCTCATCTTTTTTGGCGGGAATCCCAAACAGAAGCACACCTTTGATGCCTTGTGCCAATGCGGCTTTGGCTTCTGCTACAACCATCGAGAGCGGTAACCGGCTGTATCCGGGCATCGATTCGATGGGTGTGGGTGTTTTGAGGTTTTCCTCAACAAATATGGGGTAGATTAGATGTGCGGGGTTGAGGGTGATTGGGTTGAGCATATCGCGTAGGGCTTGAGTTTTGCGCAGTCTACGCATGCGCACAGTGGGAAAACTCATTTTGTTGTTTCACCTTTTTCTAAGAGGTTTAGGGCTAATTCTTGAGCCAAATCAAGGTTATCTTCTAAGAGGGCTCTTTTAATGTTCACGTTGTCTAATATCTCATATAACAGTTTACTTCTATGTTTTGGGTCAGTAATTCTGTTTTTTAGTGTGAGGCGGATTTTTTCTTGTAATTCAATGGCAAGTAGATCTTGGGGTGTGATGAGTTTTTCGATGCGTTCGCGGAGTACATGGGCCATGGCGGGGCTTTTGCCTCCGGTGGAGATGGCAATTTTGATGTTGTTGCCGATTTTGGCTATGGCGGGTAGAATAAAATCGCTAAGTGCAGAATTATCAACCGTATATACCATGCAACCATAGATTAGGGCGGCCTCTATTAGGTTATGGTTTAGTTGACTATTGTCTGTGGCTGCTAGGAGTACATCGGGTTTGGGGTTGAGGCTATCAATAAAGGTTTTTGCGTCTTTGATTTCGGTTTTAAGCAGGTTTATTTGTTTGGTTTGGCCAAGGCTTAGGGCTTGGGGTGAGAAGTCACGACTAATCATCCAAATTGTTGCACCAGAGTCTAGAAAGCTTGTGATTTTGCGGGTTGCTTCTTTGCCGCCGCCGATCACCATGACGGTTTGGCCGTTTAGTTTGAGGTCAATTAGCAATGTGTAGGTGTCGCCTCTGAAGCATTTAGCATATAGTTGGTTATGAGGTTTTTGAATTTAGCCACAAACTTTTCGTAGTTAATTTTTGTTATTTTTGGGGGAGTGGCGATTTGGGTAATTAGGTCGAGTGCGAGGGATTTTTCGGCGGTTTGTAGGGCTTGGGTGCCGAAGTCTTCGTAGCGGATTTCGATTTCAGGAATCATACCGCGGGCTTCTAGATCTAGGCGGGGTACCATGCCTAACAGTTCTACACCTGTGGATCGAAGGGTTTGCTGGATCATCTGTTTGGTTTCTTGGGTTATGTAACTGACCCGGAGCTTGTTTAGAATAACACCTCGGACTTTGACGTTTAGACTCTGGAGGGTTTTTATGTAATTAAGGGTGTTTATAAGAGCGCCTTCGATGCCTTCTTTATCGCAACCTACCACGATAACTGTTGAGGCGTCTATGGCGGCTGCAACCTCAGCGGTTGACATAGGGCGGTTATAGTTTTCGTTTAATAGTCCGGTGAATGCGCTCATGGCGCCCTCGACTATGAGAAAATTGTAGGTTTGACTTGCCGTGGGGATAGCCTGCTCAAGGGGGGTCCAGCCGCTTTCGCCGATTTTGATGGAGGAGTACTCTAAGAGGGGTTCTTTTGTGAGGTAGAGCGAGGAGACTGTATCACGGATGTCACCGCCTATTTTTAGGACTCCGACTTTGTAGCCTTGTTTTTTGAGAGCCCCTGCAATGCCTGTTACTAGAAAGGTTTTGCCTGAGCCGCTACCCAATGCGGTGATTAGGATAAGTTTGGGCGGTTGGTTTATTTGGGGTTGTTGGCGGATGTTGGTGGAGATGCCGATTTCGCTTTGGATGTTTTTGAGTAGGGTTGTGTTGGCTTTTTGGATTTCTATGAGTTCTGAGGAGTTTATGTCAAGAGATGTGAGGATGTTTTGAAGAATTGAGGGGTTTTGGTCTATGAGGCCGTGGATAAAGACGCCTGCTATGTTGCCTTCTTTGTTTGTGACCCCTGAGATGAGGTCTTGGGGGTTTTTTTTATAGTTTACCCGTTTGGCATGGGTTATAAGAATGGGGCGGGCGTCGCTGTGGAGTATGGTTTGGCCATAGGTGTGGCAGTGAAAACCGCTGACTTCTTGGTCGGTTTGTTGGGTGAGAAAGCTTTTATCAACGACACTTGCCCAGACGCGGTCTGTGCATACCAGGGGTTTGAACTCAGCGTCAAGCAATCCTAGGCCTTTGCGGGTTATGGGTGAGGTGGATAGGCGGCCTATGTCGGTTTGTTTGGCGAGTACCTGAAAGCCTGAGCAGACCCCTAGCACATATTTTCCTAATTGGGCCATTTTGGTGATTTCTTTGGCGATTGTTGGGTTGATGCTTGCTGACTCAACAAGGCTGCCGCCGGGGATGATGAGCATGTCTAAAACTTCTGAGGCTGGTTTGCCCTCAACTTGGGCGTCTGCACAAACCAGGTTTGTTGGGAGGTTGCCAAAGTTTTCAAAGCACGGTAAAGCGCCTGAAATGTAAACTAGGCCTATTTTGTGGCGTAAAATCATCCAAAGAGCCCCGTTCTGTATTTACCGTAAACGTTATATTTAAGCCGGTCGGTTTATCCATCCATGACGTTCTCGGCTAAGGAAGACCACGTGCTAAATGTTCGCATCACACATAAAACAGCTCGTGTTATGCAAATGGAAGCTGTTGCATTTAAAGAAAAGCCCCAAGCACTTAGCGAGCTTAAAGCCATAGAGGGCGTAGAGGAATGCCTGTTTCTACAGACCTGTAACCGTATAGAAATCTACCTTACAGCTCAAGAGACCAAAAAGACCCTCACAACCATCAAAGAATACTTAGCCAACAGAGCAGGAGAACATACCCAAGAAGTTGCAAGGGCAATTGAAGTTGCAACAGATAAAGATGCACTCAATCATTTACTTCGGGTAACCTCAGGCATGGAATCTATGGTTATAGGCGAAGACCAAATCCTAAATCAAGTCTGGGACGCCTACCTAGAAGCTGACAACGCCAAAACCCTTGGCCCAATTTTAAAACATCTCTTTAACCGTGCCATGACTATTGGCAGACAGGTTCGCAACGAAACTGGCATCAACAAAGGCGCAGTCTCAATTGGATCTGCGGCAGTCGAATTGGCAGTTATGTTGCTTGAGAATTTAGAGGATAAAAAAATTCTAGTCATGGGAGCAGGAGAAATCGGTACCCTTGTCTCTAAAGCTCTGGCCCGCAGGTGCCTAAGCCCCATATTCATCGCTAACCGCACCTACGATCGAGCCGTCAAACTCGCCTCAGACCTCAATGGAGAGGCAGTGCGCTTTGACAAGTTTAACGATGTTATGGTAGACGCTGACGTGGTCATCTGTTCCACCTCAGCACCCCACTACCTGCTAACCAAAGAAATCATCACCCACCTCATTACCAAACGCAAAAATCCCGCACCCATGCTAATTATAGACATATCCAACCCCCGTAACGTTGAAAAAACCGTCAGTGAAGTAGCCAACGCCAAACTCTACAACATAGATGACCTACAGATGATAGCAGACAAAAACAAAGCTCAACGAGAAAAAGCCATTGAACATGCACAAACGCTTCTAAATGAGGAACTAGTCAGCCTCGAAGAAGATATGAAAAGCCTAAGCGTACGACTAATCATCTCCGAAATTCTCGCCGAAACCGAACAGATTCGCAAAAGAGAACTACTCACTGCACTCAATAAAATGGGCACCCTAGACGAGCATCAAAAACAGGTATTAAATGATTTAACATCGATTTTACTCAAGCAAACCTTTATTCCTATAGTTGAGAATCTCAGGTTAGCCGCCAAAAATGATGACAAACAAACCATCGAAGTAGCGGCGAAATTGTTTGAGAAAATGGGGAAAAAACAGTGACAAACAAAGCATTGGACAACGTCGGTTTAATCTTGATTGGGCATGGAAGCAAACTACCACATAATCAAGAAAACCTCGAAAAACTCGCAACTATTCTGCGGGAACAATCAGCCTTTAAGCTGGTTGAGATTGCTTTTATGATTCGCAATATCCCCACCATTCCCGAAGCCATAGATACCATCACCAAAAAGGGGGTTGACAAAATCGTTTTGGTGCCTGTGTTTCTTGCTGCCGGAGTCCACACCACCCAAGAAATCCCCGAGCTAATAGAGGTCAAAGACAAACAATCTCAACTCTCCAAACGGGGTATCCAGCTCTTCTATGGAGAACCCATCGGCGCAGACCAATGTCTTGCAGTCATACTTGAAGAAAAAGCCCTAAAAGCCCTAGACATTGAGTGGCAACACCGTCATGTCCGCTTCAAAGGCGCTCCAATAGCAACCTATCCGGCGACCTCGACTAAAATTTATGAGCAGAGTATGAAACTTATCCATCCCGAAATCCAAGACGTTCTTGATAAAGTACCCAAAAATCAGATTCCCATTATTGAACGTGTCGTTCACACTACTGCTGACCCCGAATTTGCAAAACTTCTAGTCATAAGTGATCAAGCCATAGAGGCGGGAGTTGCCGCCATCAAAGCAGGCGTCAAAGTCATCACCGACACCAAGATGATTAAAGCAGGCATCCATGAAGCACGGATACAGCGCTTTGGTGGGGAAATTCTAACCTATATCGATGACCCCCGAGCTAGCAAAGCCGCAACTGAACAAGCAATTACGCGATCCACAGCAGCAGTACGACTGGCAGTTGCTGATAACGCAGATAACGCTATTTTCCTAATCGGCAATGCCCCAACCGCAGCCTTTGAACTCGCTGAACAGGTTAAACAGGGTAAAGTTAAACCTGCGTTAATAGTTGCAGTTCCAGTGGGATATGTTGGAGCAGCAGAATCCAAAGAAGCCATCGCCCAACTCACAACACCATACATGATTACAAAAGGAAAAAAAGGCAGCAGTACTATCGCAGTCGCAATCTTTAACGCACTGCTAGCGATGGCAGAAAAAACTAACCCATAGAAAGGAGGATAAAGCGATGGCACGGTTTTTAAAGTACGGCATAACCACGGGTGCAACAGCCGCCGCCGCTGCCAAAGCCGCAACCATAGCCGCCACAGCAGAACCAGTGGATCGGGTAGTCATTCCAACTCCAATTGGTCTTCGTTTTGAGGTGCCCATTAAATCCAGCCGTAAACTTACTGCAGACTCTGCGGAGGCAACTACAGTAAAGGATGCAGGCCAAGACATAGATGCCACCGACAAAATGGAAATAACCGCCACCGTTAAACTCACTGATGACGGCAAAATCACCATCAAAAGCGGCACAGGTATAGGTATAGTCACCAAAGCAGGCTTGCAAGTGGCCATTGGCGAAGGCGCCATCAACCCTGTGCCCAAAACTATGATAAGCGAAGCCATAAAAGAAGCCCTGCCCCCCAACAGAGGCGCAGAAGTTCTAATCAGCGCACCCGAAGGCGCCAATATTACCAAGAAAACTATGAACGACAAGCTGGGGATAAAGGGCGGAGTATCTATCCTTGGAACAACAGGCGTTGTTAAACCGCTCTCGTTGGAGGCCTGCCGCCGATCGCTTGTGCCGCAAATCGATGTCGCATTAGCACGCGGCTACAAACGCATTCTCTATGTTCCCGGCAACATCGGCGAACGTATTGCTAAAGAAAAATTCGGGGTTCCTGAAGATGCAATTGTGCAAACCGGGGACTTTGTGGGCTACATGCTAGATAAAGCCGTCGACAAAGAAATCAAAGAGATCATTCTCTTGGGTCACTCAGGTAAACTCGTCAAATTAGCCGCGAACATTTTTAACACTCACCACAAGGTCGGCGATTCCCGAAACGAAGTCATCGCATCCTATGCAGGTGCATCAGGAGCCGCCCAAAAAACCATAACTGAACTCTTGGAAGCAAACACCTCAGATGAGGCCACAGCAATTCTCCAAAACGTAGGCCTAACAGAGGCAACCTATGACCGCATAGCCGAACGGGTGCATCAGCGGGTTAGTGACCGAGTGGAAAACAAGATAAAGATAAGTGTCGTTATCGTGGCTATGGATGGCAGAGTCTTGGGTATGGATACAAACGCACGGTGTAATAAGCCTTGGCAAAACTTGACATAGTAGGTGTCGGACCGGGGTTAGCAGATTACGTTACGCCAGCGGCAAGAAAAACCGTGCAACAGGCAGATTTAGTTATTGGAGCACAGAGAAGTTTAGCGCTTTTTTTGGGTGAATTTAGGGGCGAACAGATTGTTTTAACCGCCAAAAACTTGCAAGAATTACTAAAGAAGGCCGCCCAAGCAGTTAAAGCAGATAAAAGGGTAGTTTTGCTCTCAACGGGCGACCCGGGTTTTTCAGGGTTGTTACATACAGTGCTTGAGAGCGGACTATTTAGCGTCGACAGCATCCAGGTTGTCCCAGGCATTAGCTCGATTCAGGCCTGCGCGGCCCGCTTAAACATCAGCTGGGACACAGCTAGGCTGTTTACCTTTCACGAAGGTAAAGTCTCCGATGATCAAAAAAGCAAACTATCCTCCGCGGTCCAATGCAACCACACAATCTTGCTACTACCCAACCAGAGAAACTTTACCCCAAAAGACATAGCGATCTTTCTGCTCAAAACAGGCGCAGATCCAAAAACACCGGTTTATGTCTGCGAAAACATAACCCTTGAGAACGAAAAAATCACAAAAACTACCATAGAAGGGACTGTGGATCTGAGCTTTGGTTCGCTATGCGTAATGATTATCAAACAAACAGATAACTAAACATCAAAGTGGTTGATATGACAAAGAACTGGGCTTACAAAACACCCGGAATCCCCGACGAAGCATTCAATCAAGCGACGCGGTTCCGGGACCAACAAAAGAAGAAATTCGAATAGTTACCATAGCTAAAGCACACCTAAACGAGGGCGCAGTCGTGATTGATGTAGGTTGCGGCACAGGCGGCTTAACCGTCGAAGCGGCAATACAGGTCGGCACAAAGGGCAAAGTATATGCCATCGACGAAGACCCCGTTGCTGTGGACTTGACAAAAAGTAATGTAGGGAAATTTGGAGTGGAAAACACTACAATAATCACTAGGGGAAAAGCCCCTGAAGCGCTCTTGACTCTGCCCAGCGCAGATGCGGTATTTATAGGGGGAGGGGGGCTTGCTCTAAGAGCAACTATCCAAACAGTTCACTATAAACTCAAAACCGGCGGCAGAATCGTTATAAATGCCATATTACTGGAAACGGCAACTACTGCAATTGCTGAATTGAGGGCTTTGGGCTATAGAGATATTGACGTGGCCGATATTTCAGTGGCAAAGGGAAAGCAAATAAACAGCGGGACTATGATGATGGCAAGAAATCCAGTGACCATAGTTTCAGCGACAAAACTCTGAGGTATAATAGTTGGTTGGTGTATTCATAGGCATCGGTGTTGGTCCAGGCGACCCCGAACTGCTCACATTTAAGGCCGCAAAAGCCCTCAAGACAGTAGATGTTATCTGCATACCTAAAAGTCACATAAACAAACCCAGTATGGCCTTGGGTATGATTAAAGAAGTTCTAGCGGAACGTACAAACCCCGTTGAGATCATCGAACTCGTTTTTCCAATGACTAAAGATGAGCTCAATAATCGTAAACTCTGGATAGAAAACGCCGCCATAGTAGCTAAGAAAGTCCAAAAAGGTGATGTTGCATTCATTACCCTTGGCGACCCTATGCTCTATAGTACTTTTCGCTACCTCTATGAATGCGTCAAAGAAACCTATCCCGAAATCGAACTTGAAGTTATCCCAGGGGTAACTTCAGTCACCGCAGTTGCGGCCTCATCAAAATTGCCACTGGCAGAAAAAGACGAAGTCGTCACCATCATCCCCTCAAACCTTAACCCTGTTCACTTAGAAGATGTTGCCAGACACGCAGACAACCTCGTGTTTATGAAATGTGCCTTTCATATAAAAGAACTAAGCACGATTCTACTCAAAGCAGGCTTCACCGAGAACTCCACAGTTGCACTTGTTAAGAGATGCACACTCACAGAAGAGAAGGTACTTGTGGGTAAACTTAGCGAAGTCAAAAACTGGGACATAACCGAAGACTACTTCTCAGTAGCCATCGTCAAAAAAAGCCAAGTTCCCATCCATTGGAAACAAAATAACGGACATACAAACGGATGTTGTTGTAAGCATGAATAAGGTGATATTTATCGGCGCTGGATCTGGTGATCCTGAGCTCATAACGCTAAAAGGCAAAAAATGGCTCGAACAAGCAGACATAGTCATCTACACGGGTAGTCTTCTAAACCCCCAATACCTCAAATACTGTAAAACAGACGCTGAACTCTACGACAGCGCCAAGATGGGACTACCCGAAATGCTCAAAATCATGATTAACGGCGTCAAAGCAAACAAACGTGTGGTTCGACTCCATGACGGCGACCCCAGCTTCTATGGTGCAATCCAAGAAGTCATGACCGCCCTAGATAGCGAGGGCATCGAATACTCCCGCATCCCCGGTATCAGTTGCCTGCTAGGCGGCGCAGCCGCTCTAAACAGAGAATTAACGCTACCAAACATCAGCCAAACCGTCATAATCACCCGCCCCCAAGGACGCACACCTGTACCCGAAGCCGAAAGCATACAAAAACTCGCCGCACACCAAGCTACCATGGTCATCTTTTTAGGCACCCCCCACATTGCCCGCGTAGTTGAGGATCTCCAAACAGGTGGCTATCCCAAAGACACCCCCTGCCAAGTCGTCTACAAAGCCACCTGGCCGGAGCAGAAAATCGTTAAAGGCACCCTCAAAGATATCGTAGAAAAAGTAAAAGCCCAAAGCATAACTGAAACTGCACTCATATTTGTGGGTAAAGTCCTAGATCCTCAGGCGTATGATTTCTCTAAACTCTACGACCCTAAATTCACCACGGGGTTCCGTAAGGGCGAGGAGTAAATGACTAAGGGTATAGCTGTTGTTGCTATCACACATCGCGGCGTTGAAACTGCGCTAAAAATCCAAAAAGCCCTCGATATTTGTGGTTTAGTCTCCACCGTTTATACTTCAAAAAAATATAGCCAACCCGGTGTCACAGTCATAGATACAAACCTCGCCGATTTTATAGAAGGCACCTACAGCAAAACAAATGCGCTTGTTGCGGTCATGGCAACAGGTATAACCATTCGCGCAGTTGCGCCTCTTCTGAAAAGTAAACTCACCGATCCTCCAGTCATAGGTGTGGATGCCACAGGCAAATTCGTCATAAGCCTTCTCTCGGGACATTTGGGCGGTGCAAACGATTTAGCCCAAACCATAGCCGCGGGCATTGGAGCCATTCCGGTTATAACCACCGCCTCTGATGCACTAGGTAAACAGAGCGCCGATGAACTCGCTCGAACTATGCATCTAGCAATACAAAATCCCGACAGTCTCGTCGCAGTAAACTCTACGATAGTGAACGATGGACACATCACCGTGGTCTTAGTAGGCGACATTAAAATTCCACTAGAGGCCCTCAGTTGTTTTGATATCAAAAAGGCCCAAACCAGCACAGAAGCCATAAAGGTCATAGAGACCCATTACGATGCAGGCATCATAATAACCAAAGAACCCATCGCAGGTACCAAATTCAGCAAGCCGCTCACCATACTAAGAGCCAAACGCATTGTAGTTGGCTTGGGCGCACGCAAAGAGACACCTGCAGATGATATAGTTGTAGCCGTGGAAACAGCACTAGAGCAGATACATGTGCCGCTACAAAGAGTGACCGCTTTTGCAACTGTGGACATAAAACGCACCTCTCAGCCCATGTTGGATGCTGTGGAAAAGCTGGGGGCACCGCTTGAGTTTTTAAGTGCCGATGCACTTCGTTCAGTAACATGTGATGATCTGTCGCCAGATTCAGCGATGGTTCAACAAAAAATCGGTGTTGGAGGAGTATGCGAACGAGCAGCATTACTGATAGCAGGAAACAATTCAAAGCTGATTCTCAAGAAAGTAAAACTAAAAGGGACAACAGTAGCAGTCGCCGAGGCAGAGTAAGTGTAGTCGGCATTGGACCTGGCAATGCGGAATACTTGACGCCTAAAGCCAGATCGGAAATTGAAACCGCTGATGTTGTTGTCGGCTATGGAACCTACATTAAACTTATCGAGAACATTATCAAAGAGGATACAGAAGTTATTTCGGGTACTATGGGCAAAGAAGTTGAACGCGCCCAAATTGCAGTTGATAGCGCCAAAGCGGGTAAACAAGTCGTTATGGTATCTAGTGGCGATCCTGGTGTATACGGTATGGCAGGTGTTGTGCTTGAGGTAGCGGCCAAAGACTCAAACCCAGTGTCTGTAGAAGTTGTGCCTGGTGTAACTGCCGCTACAGCTACATCTGCCATCTTAGGGGCACCATTGGTCAGCGATTTTGCAGTCATCAGCCTTAGCGACCTGTTGACACCTTGGGAAAAAATCGAGCATCGGCTAGAAGCTGTCTCACTAGCGGATATGTCCATTGTACTTTATAATCCGCAAAGCCAAGGACGCATCGAGCCACTGACAAAGGCTTATGAAATCATGCTCAAACACATTAACCCCAAAACACCGGTGGGCATCGTGCGACAAGCAGGACGAGACGGGCAAACCAGCACCATCACAACACTCAAAGATATGCTCAACTGCAACATTGATATGGTCACAACCATAGTTATCGGTAACTCTGCCACTAAAATCATCAACGGAAAAATGGTTACAGCAAGAGGCTATGACCTCTAGCACCTTGGCTATGTTATAGTTTCTCTATCACCAATCAGAATGGTCTTCGGGTGTGGTCAGTGCCACAAGGGCAGATGAATCTACAACAACAGCTTTAGTGTCCATGGTCGCGGTCTTTTCGGATTATATCGGTTGCTAAGGAGGGTTTCCAATTTTTGTATATGTTTTTTCTATATTTGGTCGTGTCTGCTAAAGCCTGGTTTAATTTCTGCTTTTTCACCATTTGCCTAATACATTCGGACGTCTTCGGCATAGCTTGTGTTGAGTTCTTGGGTGCTTTTTGCTTCCTTTGGAATCCGGATTGCAATTCCTTCACTCATTTGCCTTCGCGTTAACATAACGTAAGCAAATTCATAAACTTATTATTAACAGAGCATTAACTGAAAACCTTCCGAAGAACGCTAAGTAACAGTTCGACCATCATTCATATAGGAGACATATCAAAGAGGCGTTCAATTTCAAAGGAACGTTCACAACCCCACTGTTTTGTCCAATCAACTAGCCCAAAATCAAGCTCATTACACGTTTACCGTACGTTTATCGTACGGTCATATCATTAAATAGAAGTGAATACCACCTTAAAGCAAGAGTTTGTGCGAACAATCTATCGTGGGTTTTTGTCCGGTTAGGAAATCCCAGACCCACGATAGACCCAGATTTCTCGACGGCCATCTATGATAGATTTTTGAGTTTTTGGTGTGACTCAGGTCTCTATCGACTCACCTCGTGAGTAAGGATAACCACGGCACATATAAACTTTAGTTCAAGTTAAGTTAATAGTAAGTTGATCTTTTTCAGGTTAACAGAAAAGAAAACAGGCAGACACAATCAACAACAAACAAACACAGACTCTTCACGTCGGAAAAGTTACAGACCAGTTAGTGGCACACAGCATAACAACAATTCTGGCGAAAAACCCAGAACACAAGAGTGCAAAAAGACCAACAAAGACACACGCCACAAATCAAGAAAAACATATGCAATCATGAAAAAAATTGTTGGATAGAACATATATGCTATGTGGGTTCCCCGGTTTAGAAAACCGGGCCCACGATAGACTCAGGTTTCTCACGGCCACATGAGAGAGAGGTCACCCAATTGGGGTGGGATGTGCCTTGGGTTTATCTCCATTCAAATACAGCCAACCACGTATATAAAATTTAGTTCAAGTTAAGTTAATGTTTAGTTGATAATATTTTGGTGACACAAAAAAAGAAAAGAGAACAAAACAAAAACCAAAAGCGCCGGCAAAGACAAAATAGATTCTGACACAGACACATCAAAGAATTGCCCATACAGAGCTAATCGGCAACAATAGATCAACTAAAAAAGATAAGACAAAAACCCTTGCAAAATAAACAATCAACTATTGAACAAACGGTTCCATGCAACAAAATCTCAAACTTAGACACAACTATACTACACTACAACAGCAACATTTTGAAGCCCTAAACAAGCAGGTATATCGCTTGTACTTAACAAAATCATAGGCACAATAAATAATCACCGCACATATTTCACCATATTAAGTATATCTTCAATGATAGTCAGGACACCATTAAAACCCATTAAAGGACGATTTGTAAGGGTGACTCGTTCATAGTATGGAAAAGTTATAGGGATAAATTGTGGGGGATTTGAAAGTCTCAGAGAAACATTTTTTTCAATACTACTCCCTAAGAGTAATTTGGGTGTTGTTTTGTTAAAACAATCCAGCAACTCATACTGGTCAGGGTTAACAAGTACAGAAGTGTCTAGCATATTAGCGGATAGATATTTTTTTATAGATTCAAAATTTTTTGTACCTACTTCTTTAATGCCCACAACAACAGGCAACATTCCCAAGTATTCGTAGAGAAAAGTTGTCAGAGCATAAACCTGTGAGGAATCGCCAAAAATAGCAAAGGGCATACCTCTGAGACTACTAGTAAAAGAGAAGGCGTGGGCAAGAGCGGGATAACATTTTTTTCGGACACGACTGGATTCGTTGGTTATGGATTCGCTGGAGGTATCAAAAAAGTCGGCGACTGCTTTGAACCATGCTTCAGAGGCAGATAGACCATAGGGAGCCTGCAGACCTAAATTGATATTTGGGATACCATGTACAGTTTCTAGGTAAGAAACGATTCTGTCACCGTATTCTTCGTTGAGAACTAAGTTAAGTTCAGCTTGACTAGCTTTTTGTATGTTAGCTATAGATTCGCCTGCGCAGATGACAGATACTGTTTGAATGCCAAGAAGTTTAAGTATCCGTTTGATTTCAGCGATGTCATTTTCCCAGTTATAATGAAAGAGTGTACTGCCGATTATGTTAACGGTTCGAGAGATTTTTTGATTGTTTCTATTTATTATACCATCCAGAATTTTGATGACTGCATCTTGGAATCCAGATGCATATGTTCCGGTGAAGCCTGTACTATCGATGGCAACTGTTATGGGGTTAATGTTTGTGTTTTGGATGATGCGGGTTAAGTCATCACCGATAAGTGAGGTGCCTGAGTGATTGATGACACCTATGATACCGGGTTTGCTTTGTTCGAGCTGTTTTAGGGCTTGAGTGACTTTGGATTCACTACCATATATGAAGTCGGTCTCGTCTATGTAGGTGCAGGGGATTCTTGTTTGACCGAAATAGAAATCAGCAAAATAGTTGATGTCAACAGGTTTGGGGTGAGATGCCAATATACTTGACATGTAAGCGGGGTAGGTTTTGCAACCTATGGGACCATTGAGAAGTGTACATGCTTCTTGAATGCCTTCAAAGGCGGCTATGGCGCCTATGAGAGAATCGGGACGGTGAGAAGCTTTTGAGGAATTATTCATCATATCGCCAGCCTTCGACAAAAGGGATTTTTAATTTCAAGTTGAGCTCTTTAGCATAGTCTAATCCAATGTTAAAACCATACGGGGGGAGTACTGGGAAGGAGACACAAGGAATATCTGTGGTTAGAGTACGAGCAGATAAAATAAAATCGGGATGATTCAAACATACCGCTTTTTCTATGTAGTCTGCTGTATAGTTTGCTTCGAGTTTAGGTAGTGTTCTCTCTTCGGGGGCGAATATGTTAAAGGCGTTAATTTGGGTTACTTCAACGTCTAGAGCACTTAGGGTAGAGTGTAGCCAGTCGATGTTAGCTCCGTTGGAATTGATTAAAGCTTTCTTTCCTGCAAAACGCGGTTTTAATTGTTCTATTTCTTTTTTGTATGTTGTTTGGGCTTCTGTGATAAGTTTTTCTGCCAAGGCTTCTTTACCAAATCTTTGTGCAACCGTACGAGTGAACTTGACGGTCTGTTCAAAGCCGATCGGCATTGGAATTTGGAGTGTTTGGGTACCGAAGTGTTTGTCTAAAAATGTGCAAAGGGCATCGATTGTCGGTCCGTTTGTTGCAGGCAAGTTAACTTTTGCTTTTTTGAAGTTTTTTATTTCATCTATGTTGGTTTGTCTGATGTAGCGGCAGTTTATTTTTATGCCTAAGGCGGTTAAGATGTGATTTATTGTTTGAAAGTTTTGGTTAGCGGTGGTAGCGAGGTTTTGTTCGCCAATGAGGTTTACAGTGTCATCGAGGGGGTTAAGGGTTTTGTCTATGAATTGTTCTGCGATTAACTGACAGGCAGTAAGCAGACCTGAATAGAAGTCTCCGCCCATTACGCCATCGGAGGGAATGTGGAGGATTCTTTGGTTGTTTGTGTTTAATTTTGATATTAGCGAGTTTATGTCGTCGCCAATTAATCCTGCAGTGCAGGCGGTTATTAGAAAAATCGGTTGTGTGGGAAACCTTTTTTTGATATACATTAAGCTGTCTTCTATGTTTTTTGTTCCGCCAAATATCACGTCGGTTTCCTGCATATTTGTGCATAGGAGGTTGGGAAGATCTATGGGATATGTGTCAGGGGGTACTTTTTGGTGTATGCAGTAGCTAATGTAGGCGCAACCTTGAGGGGAATCCATCAGAGCGGTCGCATCGTTGATTTGATTTATGATGTTATAGGCACCAGTGAGTGAGCAACCATATACGGGTATACGTTCCTTTGGAGTTAGGGTTTGAGCGGTTGGTTTGTTTGCAGTGTTATTTTTTGAGTTAGTGGTGTTTTGGCTGGTTGTTTGTTTGGGGGGGTTATTGTTTATTGGGGTTTGAGTGGGATGGGGAGGGTTTATTTGGGGTTTTGTGTTATAGCAGAATTCGTGGAGGAAGTCTTCGAGTTCTGTTTCTGAGAGGGGGATGGGTATTACGGGGTTTGAGTGGTGTTCGATGTGGTTGGCGATTGTTGAGTAGATGTTGGCTAGTTCAGTGTTGGGAGCAAATTCTAGGATGGTTTTAGAGTTAAGTTCTGCTTGGGGAATGAGTTCACTGCGGGGGATAAAGGCGATTAGTTGGGTGCCTATTTTTTTAGCAAATTCTTCTAACACTTGGCGTTCATTGTTTGTTCCTCGTTGGTTGCCTATTATGCCGCCGAGTTTCCCATGGGTGGATGTGAATCTTTGCAGACCTTTTGCTATGTTGTTGGCCGCATAGATGGATGCTATTTCGCCTGATGATACAATGTATATTTCGTCGGCGTATCCTTCTCGCATTGGAACAGCAAAGCCGCCACAGACAACGTCGCCTAGGACATCGAAGAATACGTAGTCAAATTGATTGGTGTCTAGACCTTGGTCTTTGAGGAGTTGGAGGGTTTGAATTATGCCCCTGCCAGCGCAGCCTACGCCTGGTTCGGGACCTCCAGATTCGATGCATTTTACTTGGTTATAGCCAGTCAGCATCACTGTATCAAGGGAGACTACGCCAGTTCGGGTTAGTTGTTCAAGTACTGTTGTTTGTGTGAAGCCTCCTAGGAGTAGACGAGCTGAGTCGTGTTTAGGGTCGCAACCTATTTGGAGGATTTTTTTACCCTTCAAGGATAGTGCGGCGATAACATTAGAGATGGTTGTGGATTTGCCGATGCCGCCTTTGCCATAAAAAGCGATGCCTTTCAATGACTAATCTCCTTTAGTTCAGCTATCACTGTCGTTATCGGTGGAGGGGAAATCGTTTTGTTGGGGACATGTTTTTTGGCTAAACAATTGAGTGTAGCCAAGAGGGTGGTTTCATCTTTAACTGAGGTTATGCCTTTGTTTTTGAGGAGTTGGATTTTTTCTTGTGCTTGGCCTTTTGTGTAATCCCGTAACCCTATGAGGCAGGTATATTCATCTAACATAAAAGTAGGGATGCCTTGTTCGACAGCATAGAGGGCTGCGTCTAGATTTTTAATGTTACCGTAGCCGTATGGGAAAGAGGTTACGATAACGAAATCGGCTTTTTTTATTAATTGCAGGTTATTGTTGTGGGCAGTTTCACTGATTGGAGACATGGGGGCTTCGATTGTTATGGGTATTTTTAGAAAGTTTGCGGTTTCTTGGTCTGTATCGAGCAGGTTTAAGACTCCTGCAGTTACGTTGTAGCCGTCGTCGATTAGTTGTTTCATAAGTGAGCTACCGCTTCCTGCTCCGCAGATTATATGGATAGTTAAGCTACGTTTGGGTGCTTCATGGTTAATTGATAGAGGAATTATGTATGGTGTTTTTGTTATGGAATTTTGCTTTATGATGGTGTCTATGTTAAAAATTGTTTTAATGTTTTCGCTTGTTAAGATATCGGTATTTCCGGTAGCGACTATTTTTCCGTTTTTTAATAGTATCAAAGAGTCACAGTATCGTGCGGCAAGGTTAAAATCGTGAAATACGCCTACAACTACGAGTTTTTTATCTTCACATAATCGTTTGAGCAGATCCATTATTTCGAGTTGGTTGGCTACATCAAGAAAGGTAGTAGGTTCATCAAGGAGTAGTACTTGTGGTTCTTGGGCTAGGGCTCGGCTTATAATGATACGCTGGCGTTCGCCTCCGCTTAATTCAGTTATTAAGCGGTCTTGGAGGTGCAATGTTCCGGTATAAGCCATTGCGTTTTTTGCGATAGCTACGTCTTTTTCGCCCTCTATGGCAAAACGGGAAAGATGCGGCGAACGCCCCATTAATACCACATCTATGGCAGTAAAGCTAAATGCAACAGTGGTTCCTTGGGAGACAACTGCCATTTGTTTAGCTACATCTATGGCTTTCATGTCATAGATATCTTGGTCTTGGAGAAGGATTGTACCTACTTTGGGTTTTAGGGTATGGCTTATGCTTTTGAGTAAAGTTGTTTTCCCTGACCCATTAGGTCCAAGAATGCCTACGAATTGCCCAGTTTGTGTGTGAAGGCTGATGTTTTCAATGATTTTTATTGATTCGTAATAGCAATCTATGTTGTTTACTTTTAATTCTACCATGTTTATCACTTATGAAGCATCAACTTTTTTCTTTCTTCGCATAAGATAGAGGAAAAATGGTCCGCCGCAAACGGCAGTTATTACACCAACAGGTAACTCTGAGGGCGCTATTACGATTCTTGCCAAAGTGTCACATAGCACAAGAAAAGTAGCACCCATTAAAGCGGATGCGATTATTAGAATTCGATGGTCAGGAGAAAATAGCAAACGAGCCAAGTGGGGAATGATTAGGCCTACAAACGCGATTAATCCACCGACTGACACAGCTGCGGCGGTTACAAACGCACTAGCTACTAGGAGAATTTTTTTCAGTCTTTCAAGATCTACGCCTAAATGAGTAGATTCAGATTCGCCAAGTGAGAGAAGATTTAGGTCACGGGCAAACATATAGATGACCACAGAACCGCCTATTATAAAGAGCAGTGCATTCCAAAAGTCAGACCACATTGTGTATGAGAAGCTACCCATAAGCCAGAAAGATGTCTGGCGAAATTTATCAGGAAACAGGGAATGATACGCGTTAACAATCGCGCCAAACAAAATACTGACAGCGATACCTGAGAGAAGGAGAGTTTGCACCGGAACTTTATTTCCCACTCTTGAGAGGGCATATACGCCAAACACTGTTAACAAACAACCTACGAACGCAAAAAGCGGCATCGTGCTTATGCCCAATACAGTTATGCTAACTCCAAGAATAACAGAAGATGTTGCACCCAAAGCTGCTCCGGATGAGGCCCCGATTGTATAGGGGTCAGCCATTGGATTTCTAAACAGCCCTTGATAGGCGGCTCCTGCAATAGATAAACCAGCGCCCACAAGCGCGGCACATAAAGCCCTTGGAAAACGCACCTGAAGAATCAGCGCGGTTTCAATTGGTGAAACTGGAAAATCAACTAATCGGTTAAGTCCAGGGATATTTGTGAGAAACGCGCCAAGTATATTGGAAACGGGAATGTTGACATAACCTACACCTATAGATAGTAATATAGAACAAACTAATAGTCCAAAAAGCCCCAGAGCAATAAAGCGCCAGTTTTTGGTTTTTTGAGGGGAAATTAATTTTTTTAAAATGGTTGATTTAAGGTTATTCAACATCCGTGGGGGCTCCTCTAAAAAAGAAGGGGAAATACTTAGGCAGTGCCAAAGATTTCTGGATGGAATATTTGGGAAAGTTCATCTAAAGCATTGATAGATCTGGGTCCGGGTCGTGAATAGGTGCTGTCGTGACCTATGTTGTAGATTTGGGTATTTGTAACTGCAGTTATGCTTGACCAGCCGGGACGAGCCTTAAAACTGTTAATGGCGGTATAGCTTGAGAGTATTATATCAGGATTTTTTATTATGACACTTTCAGAGCCAATAACAGGATAAGCGGTTGCGGCGTCGTCAAAGATATTTATACCGCCAGTCAGGGTAACAAGGTCGCTTATATAACTGGTTGGACCCACAGACATTAATGGGTCATCAGATATTTCGATGTAAACTTTGGGCTTATCAGTTACTCCTGCGACTTTATTTGTTACAGTACTGATACGGGTATTGAGGTCAGCCACTATTGCTGTGGCTTCATCAGCATGCCCAGTTGCTTTACCGACGGTAACAAGATTACCCAATACATCATTGATAGTTTGGGGGTTTAATACTATTACAGTATAGCCCATGTTGCGCAGTTTACTTGCCGCTTCATCGCTTGCTCCACCACCACTGGCAATAACCAAATCAGGTTCTAGTGCAATTATGGGCTCTATTGCTGGCTGCCAGTAACTACCAATAGAACTCATTTTACCTTCTGCAATCCATTCAGCAAAATCGTAGGGGTAATCACAATAATCTGTAACACCAACAACTTGATCACCTGCACCAACAGCAAACAAAACCTCAGTAATGCTAGGTGCTAAAGAGACAATACGTTGAGGAACTGAGTTAATAGGCACTTCAGTACCATCATCATCAATTACAGTCACGAATTTACCATCACTGCCGTTGTTCTGCGGATCTGTATATAGAAACACCAAAGAAACTGAAACTACAATTATTGCAAGAATTATTGCCACAATTAACCATAACTTTGTTTTTTGCATGAGCCTCTCCAACTGTTAAGATTAAACGCTAAAACAACTAAACAACTAATAAATCTTAAGTTAACTATTAATAATTATAAGTTGATCAACTAAGGTTTCATCACAATCAACCACAACAAGAAACAGCGGAACCAAACAATGTTTTAAACGCCACCCTGCCAGCGGCAGTGTAAAAATGTTTCATATTGGAAGAAAACACGCGAACAAACAGAAGCCGCCAATCAACCATGCCCAAGTATTTTGGAGAAAAAATTGTGTGCTCATGTTGCCTTAATTGCAATCAGCCGTTTACCAATAAACCGCATACTGCTACGTTGATGATACGCTTTGACCGCATCACCCAACCACATAAATCATCACAAATCATCAAGCAAGCGCGTGGCACTTTCTGATGTTGCCGCAAGAAAAAGTTCACTGCACCCACATTTTTGTGCAGTCGAACAAACGATACCTTCAGGGATTTGGCAATGTATCGGGCATCGGCGCCGTATCTGCCCGCAAATAGAATCATCAAACCCATCACCAATACCACTTCACTCATGATTACAGTCTTAATATACAATGAGTTGGAATAAAAAGATTAGGCAGTGTCCTAATTAAGATTTGATAACGATCGATAGTAAAAGAATTCGTGCCAAGACCACAAATGATCAGTTAAACCTTCAAGCTTAGCAGGAGAAACATTACGCTTAAACTCGTTGATAAA
>WQVG01000011.1 GCA_009781675.1 Candidatus Bathycorpusculum acetigenes
CGTGTCCTTTTTCTGAGGTTTCTATTTTGACTCCTTTGATGCTTTATCCGCCTGAGCGGGTTCTTGAGGTTCTAAACATCCGACGCGAACTCATAAAAGTGATAGTTAACGGCGAAGAATACAGTGTTAACTACATAACACGATAACTTCACTATTAAACTAAAAGTGAGGCGGCTTGCGTTTAAACAACTGCTTTAATAGAGAACGCAAAAAAGAATACGAAAACTGTAACCGAAGGAAAGAAAAGTTCTATATTTTCCAGTAAATACAGCATTATAAAAATAGTCAAATGGGGAAAAGTCAGATGACCACAGACACAAACATTTATTCAAATGATGAATATGTTTCGAAAAATCCTACTCTCCATGAAGAAGATGCAAATTGGAAATTAGAACACATTATACCACAAATTGATAAAATAATAATTGAAAAAGGCCATACTGGCACTGAGATCGTACTGCTCGATGTGGGGGGGGGCACAGGAACAATACTTCGAGAGATAGCAAAATACATTTCTAAAGAATATAATCTCACGGTAAAAAAGATTATCATCGATTTAAGTCCAAAAGCTCTAGAAATTCAGACTAAAAATAACGCAGACTACTATAAAGCATTAAACGAAGATATCTCCAAGACATCTTTAAGCGATAAAGAGGTTGATATAACCTTGATGATTGATGTTCTTGAACATATCCCAAACCCAATAATGGCTTTACAGGAAATAAAAAGAGTATCTAAAACAGCTATCTTTAAAATACCCCTTGAAAGCAATATTTTTGAAAATATATTCAACACATTAACGAATGGAAAAGTAGCAAAAAAACTAGAACAGCAATATGGACATGTAAATAGATACAGAACAGGCAAATTTATCTCACAAATTAAGCGTACATCGGGCAAAGTAGTGGCGTTGCGTTATACTGAATTTTATACAATCCAACAAAAATCGTTAACTAAAAGTGCGGCTATTCGAGCTAAACTTGCGCGTTACACTAGTAGAGTATCCCCTAAAATCTCTGCCAGTCTCTATGGTGACTTCATAGTCACAACAATAAAATATTAGAAAGGAAGATAAAATCTTCCTAATTATCCATTAAAAAACTCTGCAATAGAAGTCCATAAATGTGCGACACGATACTTTAAACTACGCCTATTATAGCCCGCTTCAATCACAGGAGCATTAGTCTGTTCTTTCTAATAAATACCCTCAAAACTGTGTTACTCCATTTATAGCAACATAACTTTCAAACCATATTCCGTTGTAGTGTTAATCTTTGGAACTTCAAGTGCTTAACTCTCAACTGTGATAACGGTGCATTATGCTGAGACTTGTGGATAGTGTTACAATGGTCTGATGTCTGTGACAAGGTGACTGTTGAATTAATCTATTCACGTATTTGTATGCTGTGCTAATTGCAACTTCAAACTGCACAAAAAACAAACATTCACAAAAATCACTTGTTTATTTGGCAAACTGTTCTCGGATATTTAAGTTAATCAAATAAAATTCAGTTTTATAAAAAATGTATTGGAAGCCAAAAAAATGGAAAAAGTGACTATAGGATTATGTGTAAAGAACTCTGAAAAAGAGGTCAATGTGGCTTTAAATAGCATCTATAATCAAGATTATCCACATAAATTAATGAAACTAGTGGTTGTGGATGATGGTTGTACTGATAATACTATTCCGTTAGTGAATAATTTTGTTTCAAAAATTGATATTGAAACAACAATTCTTGTCAGTGGCGGGAAAGGCTTGGGAACTTCGAGACAAATGGTTGTGAATATTGCGGAAGGTAATTATGTAGTATGGGTTGATGATGATTTTTCCCTACCAAAAGATTATGTGGCCAAACAAATCGCCTTTATGGTAAAAAATCCCACAGTGGGGGCTGCTTGTCCGCATGTAACCCGGACTGTGAAAAAATCATTTACATCTCTTGGATATTCTCTTTTTTCACTTCAGTCTAACCGTCCAAATACGATTGGTACTGGCGGCGCAATTTTTCGACTCAAAGCCATAAATGCGGTAAACGGGTTTGATGCCAAGATAAATGGTGCTGGTGAAGATCGAGATATTTCACATCGTATAAACGAGGCGGGGTGGATGTTAGCGATTAATTTTTCGGCGCATATAGAACGAAATGTTCCGCCTATAACCTTGAGTGCTTTGTGGAAAAAGCACAATTGGTATGGTTATGCAAATCATTTCCTTTTTCATAAAAATGGCGGACGGAAATTGTTATTTGATGCTCATCCACTCAAAACTTTCTTGGGTGGGGCTAAAGAGGCTAATCAAGTTTATCGAAATACTAAAGAAAAATATGTTTTTCTTATCCCAGTTTTTAAAGCTTTTATAAGCTTTGCAGAGTTATTTGGATTTATACGTGCCCATTTAACGGGTTATGGTCATTTATCCTCTTAATTTCCTTACCACAAAAATTAATACATCTGTGATGCAAAATAGGTTGCAAAAGTTTCTGGAGTGATATGAACGTGGATTTGTCTGCTAAGGTTGTTACTCCTTCAAATCAACAGCCGGTTGTGCCTAAAATGAGAAAACAGGCACTGCTCATACCGCTCATAACTTTAATAGCCTTTATCATAGTGTTGCTTGATATCCCTGTTATTAGAGAAATTGTTATTTTTGCTTATTTGTCATTTGTTCCTGGTTTTGTTACCCTTAAGGTTTTTAGGTTGAGAAAACTTAGCCTTCTGCACACCTTTTTGTTCTCTGTAGGTTTAAGCTTATTTGTTTTAATGTTTGTTGGATTTTTAGTAAATGAACTATGCCTTTTTCTAGGATTTATGCAGCCTCTATCGGCTATTCCGTTAATGATTGCTCTGTCAAGTTATGTCTTAGTTGTTTTCTTTATCGATTATAAAAATGATTTTTCTATAGACTTTGCTTCATTACATGAAGGATTAAAAGTTTCAAAAAAATATTTTCACATTGTTCCTTTGCTGATTGTTCTCCCGATAACTAGCGTTATCTTTGTTTTGTATGTTAATGTTCCTCTCATGTTAGGGTTAACTCTGATAATAGCGGCTCTGTGTCTAATGTGTGCCATTTCAACTAAATTTATACCCCGTGAATCTTATCCGTTTTTGATTCTTTCAATTTCTCTTTCCATATTGCTCCTAAATTTGTTGATTTCAAAATATACTATTGGTGATGATGCTAGTCTTGAATTTTATGTGTTCAAGGTTACTCAGCTCAGAGGGTATTGGGCACCACTTGATGCAGTTAAAGATACTTGGCAGGCTGTATCGTATAACTCTAATTTATCAGTAACTGTGTTGCCTGCTGTCTACTCTGCTCTTATGAATGTTAAAAATGAATTACTTTTCAAAATTTTATATCCTTTTATTTTTTCTTTACTGCCTCTAAGTTTGTATGAAATATATAAAAAAGAACACGGTGCCTTAATTGGCTTATTAGCGGCCCTCTTTTTTATTTTTTCTGTAAATGCCTTTTTTGGCGAATTAATAAGTGTCAATAGACAAATTGTTGCAGAATTTTTCCTAGTGTTATCTTTATTTCTTTGGCTAGATAAGGGTATACCGCTTAAAGAAAAGAGACTTTTGCTCATAATTTTTGGGTTATCCATATCTCTTGCGCATTATTCGCTTGCAGTTATCTATATTATTTTTGTCTCTTTGGTTGTTTTAATAACAAGTATAAAACCCCGATTTGATAACGTATTTAATAGTTTTTCTGTAGTGACACTTTTTGGTGCAACATTTATCTGGTATGCATTTGGGCCGGGCTCAGCACTTGGTAGTATTATTAGAGTAGCGCAATCGATGATTGATGGGTTAACATCTTTTCAGGGAACCTATGCTGGAAGCGCCACTAACGTATATGCTGTTCCCGAGGTTTTCACTGTTGCAAGCTGGGTTAATTTAGCGGTTACTGGGGCTGTCACTTTTGCGTTAGGTATCGGTGTTGTTCTTTTAATATTTTCAAAGAAACTAAAACTTCCTGACCAAATCTCTGACAAGTATACGTTTGTAATACTCATTGGCGGACTCTTGCTTGCGGCCTCATACGCACTTCCTAGATTTGCGGCAGTACTAAATTTTACACGATTCTATGCCATAACTCTATTAGTATTGTCGCCTTGCCTCGTAGTAGGTTTGTTGTATATTTTTGACGTGCCTGAAATTATTTTCAGAAGACTTACTGGACGGCACAAAAATGGCGGTATGTTCTCTGGTTTGTTCTCAAATAAATCTAGAAAGATCGGGTTGTTACTTGTCGCAATTCTTTTGAGTGCTTTCTTTCTATCACAATCAGGATTTATAAATCACACAACTGGGGGTGCTTTTCGCACTCCATCTTTTGGTTTTGATTACTACCGATTAGAAGCATCGAACAGTACCGAGGGTCAGCTAATATTTTATTCGACCTACATTCAAGATCAAGACGCGTTTAGCGCATATTGGTTATCTGCTTACTGGGGTACTCCACAGAAACTATATGCAGGCGTAATATCGGGTATGCATGTTCTGATAAGTTGTGCATTAGTACCCCAAAACCTCATATGCTACTTAACCAACGAAACAATACCCGAACGAGGCACCTTCATCTATTTGGATACTTTCAACATCATAAAAGATTCAATGCCTACTGAGACAGAAGTATACAAAACTTCAGAAATTTCTAAGTCTTTTGATGACTTTAATGTAATATACTCAAATGGGCACAGCGAAATATGGAAAGTAGCCGGATAATAGTCAATTACCCATAGTTAGGTCTTTGCATGTTACAGCGGAGCCCTGTGTTGTTATCAAGATTTATTTCTATGTTAACAATTTTGTTTATATCTTTGCTTGAAAAATACTTGAGTTAAAATGTTGATGGAACCATGATATCGTCTGATAAAAAAAAACTAAGAGTGGCCATAGTTGGCCTAGGCAAGATGGGGATGTTGCATGCTTCAATCCTGAGTGTTTTGCCTGCCGTCGATGTTGTGGCTGTATGTGATAAAAGCTGGCTTATGCGTAAATTAGCAAAAAATACCCTAAACATATCGGTAACTGACAAAATAGATGATCTATCTGATTTGAATCTTGATGCAATATTTGTAACGACACCAATTCCATCCCATTATAATATTATAAAAAAAATTTATAATGACGATTTTGTGTCAAATATATTTGTGGAAAAAACTCTGGCTTCAAACTATATTCAATCCCGAGAGCTTTATGAATTGTCTCAAAATAGAAAAGGCCTTGCTATGGTTGGATACATGAAGCGATTCTCTGTAACTTTTAACAAAGCAAAGGAATTGTTAGACAATCGGGTGTTGGGCGATTTGCTTTCATTTGATGCTTATGCCTACTCCTCAGACTTTGCAGACATAAACGATGCAACAGGCTCAATTGCACGGGGAGGCGTGATTGAAGACTTAGGTTCCCATATCGTAGATATGGCACTTTGGTTTTTTGGAGATTTGAAGGTAATCACCGCTAAAACTGACTCAATAACACCCGATTCTACAGATTCGGCAAACTTTGAACTCGACGGAATGAATAATCTTAAAGGCAAATGTACTGTGTCTTGGGTCAAAAAAGGTTACCGAATGCCAGAATTTGGTCTTACCATAACCGGAGTTAATGGTGTCATGATGGTTGATGATAACGAACTTACCCTGCAATTGAAGGGTGCCCAATTAACACATTGGTACCGACAAGACCTTAACGATGCTGTGCCCTTTTTGTTAGGTGATCCCGAATATTATCGAGAAGATGATCATTTTATTAAAACGATAATAAATAACGTGCGGCCGCTGTCAAACTTTCACACGGCCATGAAAGTCGATTGTTTACTTGATGATGTGAGGCTTAAGTCCCATGAATAAAAACTCCACGATACTTGTTGGCGATAATCCTTTCCATGGGATTAGTCATCTCTCTCAAAAAAGGTCCCGTGAACGATCTGAAAAAAAACTTGGTTCTGATGTTGAGATCGCTTCCCAGATTGTCAAGACGTCTCTGGAAAACGGTGCAACCGGCTTTATGTTCTCAGTTAGTGAAACAACTCTATCCATACTAAACTCTCTTGATAACCAACATGTTGATTTGTATGCCATAATTCCATATGCATATGAATATGTTCGATTGGCAAATCGTATTGGTGGGGTCTCTAACCTAGCAAAACAAATATCTAAACAAATTGCTCTATCCAAAAATATAGTATCTATTTTACCAAACAGCATAGGTATTGCTAGATTCGACCCATCAGCACTCTTAAAATCCTACACGATTTATGAGATGTCAAGAATAAAATCAGTTGTAGGAAAAAATGCTTGTCTGAAGTCAGTTATGATCCATGAAATAATTACCGATATGGCCCTTGCCTTTAATCTTGATTGGTTATTTAAGTCCTATATCAAATTTTTAATAAAACATAAAATCAGTCCAGGTTTTGAAACACGAAACTTTGCTTACCTGGTCACTAAATTTCAAGAATGGGGTATTAATTTCGGCGATATAACCGTTGTAGCACCTTTTAATAGGATTGGTTTCCAGATGAATCCTTCGCGGAGTAGCTGTGAAACTGCATTAGAACAGGTCTCAGAATCAGAAATCATTGCCATGAGCATTTTTGCTGCTGGTCATCAGAAACTTCCAGAGGCAATTGATTATGTACGAAATCTTCCCAACCTGTCGGGTGTTGTAGCAGGTATTTCAACTCAGAATCAAGCTAAAGAAACCTTTAGCTCTCTGAAACAATCCTTGGGATAGTATCGCTATATTACCTGTTTCTCTACAATAGGAGAAAAAAGATATGTTTCCAACTCTAAACTTTAAAAAATTACGCGTTAAAAACCCGACGGAGACCGCATCCATAGAGGGATTATCTGAGTGTCCTCAATGCAGACGGCTCTTTTGTTCCAGTGAAAGGGTTCCACGATTAGCATATGTCAAAGATTACCCGTTATCTGAAAAGCTTTCTAATGAGCCTTGGTTTAGGGTTTTAAGCTTGGCGCTTGAAAAAGAACGCCAACTGTCCGGAGGGCATTTTTGCCTGCAGTATACACGGAGTTTTTGGGATACATTTAATAAAAAATATAAAACTCATACAAATGTTGTGCCGGAAGCTTGAATTAAATATGTGGTTTGCCGCTCTGCCAATGACCCGTTTTAGCTACCACTAACCGATGATGCGTATTTAGCGTTTGGTAAACACTTACAAGAGATTACGTAAATTCGATGTTCTGTCAAATAATTATGGATTTTATGCATACTTAATCGGGATAA
Source organism: Candidatus Bathycorpusculum acetigenes (assembly GCA_009781675.1). GTDB lineage: Archaea > Thermoproteota > Bathyarchaeia > Bathyarchaeales > Bathycorpusculaceae > Bathycorpusculum > Bathycorpusculum acetigenes. The sequence continues at coordinate 7,270 of WQVG01000011.1, forward strand.
ATACCTGTGAATGATGAATTCAATGTTAGTATGTATAAAAATTAAAACAGCCGCTTATAGCGCAATAAAACCGAATTTTGTGGGCTTTTTATCCATGTTATTTAGGCTTTGAAAATATTTTTGTTATACTTTTTTAGTTGTATCACGAAATGTGGGTCATAAAACGGTTGGTTGATATTACAATTTTTAGAATGCTCTTTATATAGCTAAGTGGCGGCAATACTGGCTATGTTGGCGATGATCTAGCTGAAGTGAAAATAGATGGAATGGTGAACGTTTGCCTTGGAAGATATACGCAAAAATTATTCGATAGATGCCATAATTGCTGCTTTCAATGAGGAAGAAGGTATAGGCTTAACTCTATCTGAAATGAAAGAACATTTGAACTTTGAAAATATTCTTGTCATCGATGGTAACAGCAGAGATAAAACCGTCGAGATTGCCAAAGATAGTGGGGCACAGATTCTGCAACAAACAGGAGTCGGTAAAGGAGATGCTATTGCAGAGGGCATAAAACACATCGGTTTTAACGTCGACTACGTGGTTGTTACTGACGCAGACTACACATACCCCGCAAAGCACGTCCCTGAAATGATTGCTCTTCTTGAAGCTAACCCAAATGTTGGCATGGTTTGCGGAAACAGATTTTACGGCAAAGTTGACGAAAAAGCACAAAATCACCTGTTCTATTTTGGAAATATCATCTTGGCTTGGTCACACCGTATGATTAACGGGATAGACCTAAAAGACCCCTTGACTGGACTGCGCGTAATCCGAGCAGAAATATTGCGGAACTGGAAGGTAAAATCCGCCGGTTTTGACATAGAAATAGAATTAAACAGTCACGTTATAAGAAGCGGATTTAAAATCGTCGAAGTACCCATATGCTATAGAAGCAGAGTAGGGGAGAAAAAACTAAAAGCCAGGCATGGGCTAGAAATCCTGAAAAGAATTTTTCTCGAAGCTGCTTATTATTGATTATCCACGACGAATGATCATCCGGTAGATAGTGCATAATCTCGGAAGATGTTTTAGCAAAAAGATTACTTAGGAGCTGATTCTTCGTACAATGCCTGTAATCCTTTCGCTAAATCAACATTCGCCCTGAAGAGTAATTCTTTTGTAGCTTTGGTAGGGTCACCAACGTTAATTCGTATGTCACCTAGTCTTGCTGGACCATACTTAAAGCTGAATTTTTTTCCGGTAACTTGTTTTAACGTAGTAACAAGTTGATTGATACTTGTCGGTATCCCTGTGCAAACATTAAAAACTTCATGGTTGAGTTCTTTCGGTTCTAGCGCTAATAGGATGGCTCTAACAACATCATCTATGTGTATGAAATCTCGTGTTTGCTCTCCATCGCCATCAATGGTTACGGTCTCGCCATTAACGATTTTTTGGAGAAACTTTGTGATAACCCCGCTGTACGGACTGCTTTCGCTCCTAAGACCATAAATGTTGAAAAACCTTAATGCGATTGTTTCAATTCCATAACAATGTGAAAACGCGTTGCAGTATGCTTCACCGGCAACTTTTGATGCGGCATATGGTGAAATCGGTTGAGTTACACTGTTTTCTTGTATGGGTAAATTTTTAGCCTCGCCATAAACAGCTGTCGAAGAAGCAAAAACGAACTTTTCTATATGATGCCTAGCCGCTGTATGGAGCATGTTGAAAGTCCCATCAACGTTTACTTTATTATTATGTGTTGGATCGGTGACTGAAGCTGAAACATCTATTAAGGCTGCAAGATGAATTATAGAACTAATTCCTTCAAAAACTTTGGAACACGATTCATCTGTAATGTCAGCTTCATAAAACTTAAACCTTGGATGATCAATTACTCCTTTAAGATTTTCAATTTTTCCAGTAGATAAATTATCCAAAACAGTTACAGAAAAATCCTTCCCAAGAAGATGAGGAATCAAATGTGACCCTACAAATCCTGCCCCGCCTGTAACAAGAATCTTTCTGCAATCTTTAACCATACCAAACCAACCTAACATACACTTTTAAATTCATATGTCCATACTCAGCATATAGATATCGCATAACAACAACATCATCGGTATGTGCAGATTTACGACCTAAACTAAGCTCTTCATTCTTTGAAGGCTTCTCTAATTTTTTGATCCGCCAGCTTCGCAATCATAAGGTTAGAGATAAACACGCATTTCACGCCTAATAGTTCGGCAAGTTCGGCAGGTTTCTGGTCCTGTGTTATCAGCACCAATCTATGTTTGCCCGCATATTCCACGACTTCTCGATCTTTAGTGGCCTTCAACCCTGCTTCCTGTGCGGTCAAAACTTCATAACCCAAGGTTTCAAAGTATTCTTTTAATCCAGCATACATCTCGTCTAGGAGGAGCTTCATAACAATCGATTCCATAAACGTAAACGGTTTGGTTGTTCCAGCTTATTCTATGAGCAAAAGGGCAAATGAATCCGCATTCTTGGCAAAGGGAAAGGTAAACTCTATTCCCGCGTTAGTAGCAGTTTTCTTTACATTAACTCCCACGGCATCCTCAGACCAGCGTGCAAGCTCAGGATGCTTACAAATGCCTGTTTGAGTGTTGCATTTATCGCATAACTGACAGTGCCCCGAAATGAAAGATACTGCTAGGCTGTAACCTTGTTTCATGGCCGCTTTCTCCAAATCCACTACCGCCTGTAGCATCCTTAGTTTGTCATCTTTCCAATTCTGCCAAAACTTTGCCGCTTTCTCTTTGATGCCTTGGGGTACGGTAGCGTCAGTTTGATAGGTCATGAGGTGCTTGTAGACCTCCGCATCTGCAGAGGCACTAGTGGTGAACTTCATAAACATGGCATAGCTATATTCAGAGACGATTTTGCGGAACTCTTCTGCTGTGGGTGTGTAGGGTGGACAGGCTAGGGTTTCTCCGTAGTGGTTGCAACCAATTTTGCATTTGAGAACCACACGGTCCTCAACGACAACTCTATCGGCTGCTATAATTTTTGCATCTACTGCACCTTTTTCGAGGGCCAATTTGGTGAGGAAACTGAATTTTTCTGCACCATTCTCAGACATATATTTACCCGCTTCTGGCTATAGTGTCTATGTATGTGACGTTTAAGTGTTATCCCATTGTATGGCTGCACGAACCGATCTTGTGTTGTAGAAAGCCCCGCGAGATGACGCATGCAGAGTACGTTCCCAACGATTTAACAGACATGGACGGCATTTAGGCACTGCGGGATATGCAGAAAGGGTTGAAAGCGGGAAATACGGTGGAATAATTCAAATAATGCTTTATCTCCTAATCGAATGATGTTCTATGGGTAATCTTGAGTGCATAAACCTCACAAAAGTTTATGATGACCGTCGTATAGCGTTGGATAATGTCACCTTTTCAGTGGAGACAAACGGCATCTTTGGGTTAATCGGAAGAAACGGTGCCGGCAAAACTACGCTTATCCGTATCCTTGCTACTGAACTTGAACCCACTTCAGGGTCAGCAAGTATAGACGGTATCGATGTCCTCAATCAAACCGGTCGGCTTCGTGAACGAATCGCAATTGTACCGCAAGAAGCCCGTACGGTGAGGTGGATGACGCCTAAACAGACCGTTTTTTCTTATCTACTCTGGCGTGGTTATCCCTACAAAGATGCAGGTAGACTTGCATGTGAATCTCTCTCTAAGCTGGGCCTGACCCAGTATGGGGATGTGCTTAACAATCGACTTTCTGGAGGAACCAAGCGTAAAGTCCTCCTTGCAACCGTAACCGCTTCAGAGGCGCCCGTAATTTTTCTCGATGAGCCAACTGTGGGGCTGGATCCGATTTCGCGGAGGGAGTTATGGGATATTTTGCGTGAACTGGGAAAATCGCGTTTTATTTTCCTCACTACACATTATTTAGAGGAGGCTGAGCATCTTGCCGATAAAATTGGTATCCTCCAAGAGGGTAAACTGATTTCAGTGGGTACCCTTGCTGAACTACGGAGCAGTGTGCGTTACCAATACAGCATTAAGTTGTCACCTAAAACAGTGGTTCCTAGAACAGGTGACGCTGAAGTAACTGTGAGTAGCAATGGTTACACACAGATTATGACCAATGAGGCAGAGGCTTTTCGTATGGCTAGGTTACTATCCGAGCAGGGTGCCAAGTTTTCCATATCTCCTGTTACCTTGGATGATATTTTCTTCCGTTTGGCAGGACAGAAAGCGGGGACTGAGTTTGAAGCGTAGTAGGTTTAGTCAAATCCTCGCAGGCATATTGGTTAACGCCATATATGAAATGAAAAACTATCCAATCGTTACCATAAGTGCTGTGGTTTCGCCGCTGTCGCTTTTGGCAGTTGTTGGTTTTGTGAGCAATGGCAATTTGTTGGGTACTGCCATTGCAGGCGGGTTGATAATGATTTTTTTCTCAAGCGGTATCGCCCTGCAGTCAGATCTTTCGCATTTAAAAAATGACTTTAAACTACAAGATATGATTGTGAGTTCACCTGCCAGCGCAAAAATGTATCTAGCAGGTATGTCGATTGCAGAAATTGTCTACTCTATTCCTGGTATAGTCATACTCCTTGCCTTAGCGGTTATCTACATTCAGCCGTCTCTGTTGCAAATTGCCATATTTGGGGCTGTGTTGTTTTTGATGTTTACTCTCTCAATTGCAATAGGCTTTATGCTTGCCACTTTCTCTAGTGATGTCGTGCAGAGTTATGCGTTCTCAAGATTGCTCTCTTTGCTGTTTGCTACCTTGCCGCCTGTGTATTATCCGATAACTCTTGTGCCTTACCCGTTCAATTATCTGGCCTATCTTTCACCGACAACCTACGCCGCAGAGATTATGCATTGGTCAATTGGTGCTTTAGAACTCTCAACTACTCATCTGTTTATCGATTGGATAGTTTTGATAGGTGCATGCCTAATCATCATGTTTATTGCAGTGAAGAAAAGTCGCTGGAGAGATATTTAGTTAATATTTTTTTCCTTGTGCAAGCTTTTTCTCTATTTCTACCCTATCGACTTCGTTGTCAGATAGGATGTTTATCCACAATTCAAATTCGGCTTGGGAGATTTCCTTTTGTATGATCCCCTGTTGGTCTCCTGAAAAAAACCTTGTAGACGCCGACATGAACAATTTAACATAAAAGATACGATCTGCTATGGTTATCTGCGAGGTACACCCTGCTTTTTCGCCTGTAATGTAATCGATTTTGTAACCCATCTGATCCTTCCAATAGACTGGTGATTTGTTTACTCACGTTTCTATTTCGGTGTTTGAAGCTGTTTTGGCTTTTGCGTTTTTACGTTTATAGAGCAGATATACTGTGGCTATGACGATGATTATGATTAATATAACCGCTACGATAAGGACAAAAGGAAATGGTTCAATGTCAAAGTAAACCGTTTTTTCTGATGTATTACCCAGTTCATCGGTTGCATATACTGTTACCCAGTATCCACCTGGGGGCAATGCCGGTAGTGTCATATTTCCAGCTAGTATTCTCTGTTCTTCCCCGTTGAGGCTGTATGTTAAGGCGGTGGCAGGTTTGTCTAGACTGAAGGTTAACTCTATGTCTGCTGAGTTGTATGCCTTATTAAGCGGAGACAAGATGACAATTGTGGGGCCCACTGTATCCACTGAAAAATAAACTGTGTTTGATATGCCCATGTTGCCCGTGCTGTCATTAGCATAGATAACGATCCGATGGGATCCCTGTGAGAGTCCCAAAGTTGTCTGAGAACCTACGGTTCTGTTTGGTTGACCATCTAAACTGTAACCTGTCCAGGTGGTGTCTCTATTAACCGTAAAGACTAGCAGAACATCTCTGTAGGTTTTGTTTTCTGGAGACGTAATCTGCACCACCGGCGGTACAGATCCATAACCCATAGGCTTGAACTGTTCGACTGTACTAACCCACTCGTTACCATCAAAGCCTCCGATGATATACAGAACATCGCTAACACTGACGACCCCTAAGCGTTCTTTTAGCCTAGGCATCGACTCAAGGGTGTTCCATGAATTAGTGACGGGATCAAACATTTCTGTTCTGTTATTCTTTTCTGCTGAGAAACCGCCGAAATAATAAATCCTTTGGGGCGCATGATAGCCGGTTGTGGCAACAGCTGCACCCCGGCTGACGGTGAAGGGAAACGCCCTTGCCGATGTCCATTGGTCTGTTTGGACATCGTATACCTGATTGTTATTGACAAGGCCTGAATTACTGGTTGAATAGGTTTGATTCGAGCCACCGATAACATAGATTTTGTTGTTCACAACTGCTGAACCATAACCTTTAACCGCCTTTGGTAGCGGCGCTTTTGTAGTCCAGCTGTCAGTTGCGGGGTTGTAGACTTCGTTTATGTCTGTTTCACCATAAAATGGCATGGTGCTTGAAAATTTTTCTCCGCCGATAAGGTAGATACTTCCATTAACAACATTTGCACATAAGCCCGCTCTGGGTGTGGGCATTGTTGCTCTTTGTTCCCAGCGGTCGGTGGCGGGGTCATACATTTCATTATTTCCTACATATACATTGCCAACTGTGCCTCCGATGGCATATATTTTGTCACCATAGACTGCTACGGCTAAACCGCTTCTAGGCGTTGGCATAGACTTTTTCGTTGTCCACGTGTTAGTCACTGGATTGTATTCTTCCACAATGCCTAACGGTGTGTTTGTTTCGTTTATTCCACCAATAACATAGATTTTCCCGCCAACCTCTGCAACTCCAAAGTCTCCACGGGCCGTCGACATGGACTTCACGGTGGTCCAAGATGAGTTTGAGGTCTCTGCCGATACCTGATAGGGTATGTTGATTGCTGGCAGAAGGATTAATGAGATAAGGGTTATCGTGAGGATCTGGATATGCTTAGTTATGATGTCCACCTATATTTTTGTTGTTTACACTAAATAGCGTTCTATCCTTATATTCCTTAAAGGTAAGCATCTAAAAAACCATACTGATTGACGCCTGTAGAAAGACTTTAATGACGTTTTAAAGAAGAATTATAGGGATATGTTTGATCCAAAAAGTTCTGGTTGCAGTGGATGGTTCTGAAAACTCGGAACGCGCCCTGGATTTCGCTATAGTTTTTGCAGAAAAATATTCTGCCCCATTAACGGTTCTCAACGTCACAGAATTATCTCCAGTGGTATATCCAGGTGATGAAATGATTGTTATTGCCAAAGATATGCACAAACTCCATGAGGCTATCTTGACTAAAGCTGTTGCACGTGTAAAAGACGCTAATCCGCGATTGATTGTTTCGGCTATTCTGCGTGAAGGCGATCCAGCAGTCGAGATTGTTGCGGTATCTAAAGAGGGCGAGTTTGATGTTGTTGTGCTTGGACATCAGGGAGTGGGAAAAGTTACCGGTATATTGTTGGGTAGCATCAGCGAGAAGGTTACACGTTCGCTTTCCTGTACAGTAATAATAGTCAAATAGACTACTGTATGCACATCTAATTTGCTAATTGTAGTATATGGTTAGCAACTTTCGTATTGTAGATGGTTAATAACTTGAGTTTATTCCCTGTTTAGTAGCCTTCACGTTATTTGTCTCAAGTTTCCATAATATAATATGGCAGGTTGTGTGCTTAGATGTCATTGATTATGGTTGATAAAATTATAGAGAACTAAAAAGGGAGGGTTTGTATTTTATTTTAGCTTGTAGCTAAACAATCCCTTGATCAATCATCGCATCTGCTACTTTTACAAAACCGCCGATGTTTGCGCCTTTGACATAGTTTATGAATTTTCCTTCTTTGCCATATCGAACACAAGTTTGGTGAATTGATCTCATGATTTCGTGTAGTCTGGTGTCAACTTCTTCGCGTGTCCATGAGAGGCGCATGCTGTTTTGTGTCATTTCTAACCCTGAGGTTGCTACACCGCCCGCGTTTGCAGCTTTACCTTGTCCGTATAAAACTTCATTTTTAAGAAACACTTGTACGCCTTCTGGTTCAGTGGGCATATTGGCTCCCTCGGATATGCAGTAACAGCCGTTATTTATCAGGGTCTTTGCATCTTCTCCATTGATTTCGTTTTGAGTAGCGCAAGGTAGTGCTACTTGGCATTCAATTCCCCAAGGTCGTTTGCCCTCAAGGTACTCGGCGTTCTTGTATTCATTTACATATTCTTTGATTCGTTCTCGGCGGTTATTCTTTAGATCCATTATGTACGAAAGTTTTGAATCGTTAATGCCTTCACTATCGTAGATGGTTCCGTTGCTGTCAGATAGTGTTACTACTTTTCCGCCAAGTTCGTTGACTTTTTGTACTGCATATTGAGCGACGTTGCCTGAGCCTGAGATAGTGACAGTTTTACCATTGAGGTCTTCATTTCGTGTTTTAAGCATTTCTTGCGCAAAATAAGTAACGCCATAACCCGTAGCTTCTGGTCGAATTAAACTGCCACCCCAATTGAGGCCTTTTCCAGTTAATATTCCAGTGAATTGATTTTGTATTTTTTTGTATATGCCAAACATGTATCCGATTTCTCGAGCGCCAACGCCGATATCGCCCGCTGGTACGTCTGTGTTTGGGCCAATATGGCGTGTGAGTTCTAGCATGAAATTGTGGCAAAATCTCATGATTTCGGCATCGCTTTTGCCTTTGGGATCAAAATCTGAGCCGCCTTTAGCGCCACCTATCGGTAGTGTGGTTAGTGAGTTCTTAAACACCTGTTCAAATGCTAAGAATTTTAATACGCTTAGGTTGACGCTTGGATGAAAGCGAAGACCGCCTTTGTATGGGCCGATGGCGCTGTTCATTTGGATTCTGTAGCCCTTGTTTACTTTCACTTCGCCTTTATCGTTAGTCCATGTGATTTTGAAAATGATTATTCGTTCAGGTTCGATTATTCTTTCTAAAATGTTGGCGGCTTGATATTTTGGGTTATTATCAATTATTGGCCAAACAGAGGTGATGACCTCGTCTACGGCTTGATAAAATTCTGGTTGGTTAGGGTTCTTGTCTTTTACATATTCCATGAAATCTTTTGGTGTTTTGTACATGTTAATCACTGCTTGACTTATGTTTTATTGTTATGCGTGGTGAGTCAGGCTCAAATGACTCGACGCATTGTAGCGTTAAATAACTAAGGCTGTTTATGGGCCTATATATGCGTGTTGGACAAGTTTTAACATTTTAATGCTATACCTGCGCGATTGTTGTGAAAACTCTAAAGCAGTTGGTTGCGTGTTTGTACTTTCTACATATTGACCATAGCCAATATCAGTAAGACCTCAAGAATATCACTCCGTGATATGTACACAAATGCGGCCTAAACATACCGGCTTACAATAGACGATAGACCGTTGTACCTACTATGGGTTGACAAGAGACATAAGCTATTTTTTTATAACTGTGTAGCGTTTCATGTGTGGGTTTCTTATCCTTGAGCTTTGAAATAAAAGAAAAAGACCTGCTGGGCAGAATCGGCAAACTAAAAACCAAAACTACAACAGTGGAGACACCCCTACTTTTTCCCGTCATCAACCCCAGTAGTCAGCCTATACCCAGCAGACGACTCAAGGAAACTTTTGGCTGTCAAGCCATAATCACCAACAGCTACATCATCAAAAAACGCTTTAAACAAATTCCACTCGAACAGGGACTCCACAAATTCCTCGACTACAACGGTGCAATCATGACTGATAGCGGTGCATACCAAATTCTTGTCTACGGCGAAGTCGAAGTTACCCAAAAAGAAATTATCAACTACCAAGAAGGCATCGGAAGTGACATAGCCACGATTCTTGACATCCCCACAGGTTGGAAAGTCACCAAAGAAGACGCCGAAGTTACTGTGGCTGAAACACTGAGGCGCGCTAAAGCCTTCTTTGATCTAAAAACTCGTGATGACATCCTCTGGGTCGGTCCCATACAGGGTGGACGCCACCTCGACCTCGTCGCACAATCAGCTGTGGAAATGAGTAAACTTCCCTTCCAAATCCACGCCTTAGGCAGCCCCACCGAAGTCATGGAAAACTATCGCTATGATGTCTTGGCAGATATGATTTTAACTGCCAAAAAGGGTATCCCCATCCAACGGCCACTGCACCTCTTTGGTGCCGGGCACCCCTCCATGTTTGCACTGGCAGTCTCATTGGGCTGTGATCTCTTCGACTCAGCAGCATACGCCCTCTACGCACGAGAAGGACGCTACATGACCGAAAATGGCACCTGGCGTCTTGATCAAATGGACTACTTCCCTTGTAGCTGTCCCCAATGCGCCTCCGAAACCCCTCAAAACCTCAAACTAAAACCCGCAAAAGAACAAGAGGTTTTCTTAGCCGAACACAACCTCCATGTCTGCATAGCCGAGTTACGGCGTATCAAACAAGCTATCCGCGACGGCAGGCTCTGGGAACACACCGAAATGCGCCTTCACGCTCACCCTGCACTGCTCTCAGCTCTCAAACGAGTACGCAACTACGAAGACTTCCTCGAAAATTTTAGTCCAACAACTAAACCCAGCGGCTTTTTCTATTTCACTGCCGTCGGACTGGCACGCCCCGAAATCGTACACTATCGTAAGCACTTAACCCAACGCTATACACCCCCGACTGAGGCAAAAATACTGTTTTTGTTACCCCAGACCCGCAACAAGCCCTTCCATAAGGCTCCGGAAATGAAAAAAATTCGTCAGCTTATGCGGATGCTTGGCAAAGATCTCGCCGCGCAGGTGCATATCTGTATTTATGCCGCGCCATTTGGTATTGTACCCATAGAACTCGATGAGGTCTATCCGCTCTCCCAACATGAAACCGCTCTACCCATAGACATAGAAACTATCAATTATGTTGCAGATCAAACTGCAGAATTTATTAAACGCAATAATTACATGGGAATTGTATTATTTAACGACAAAAAACTCTGGAATGACGCCGTCAAAGATGCTGCACAAAACACCTGTAAAGCACAAGCACTAACCTTTGATTCTATTGAAACCACTAATACAAATGGAACCAGAGAACTGTTAAATCAATTACTAAAAACTCTACAAAAACAATTAGAACTAACCGAGAATAAAAAGGATTAGCGCAAGGTTTCCGATTTCTCTCGTGCTCCATTGCACCATTTTTAAAACAGTCTCCACACGTTATTATGCACGACCACTGTCCTATAAAAATATCAAGCAAAACAATCAGTTAGGTGAGGCGTGCTACATCATGTCAGCAATTATTGCAATACGGGGCAAAATCATTCATACATTCGCTAAAGCTAATGCTTTTATATAGTGAAGCTGAGGCAAAAAGCATTCAGGGCTGGGGTTACCGTGCGAATTAGGTATATTCAAACGCATGAAACAAATGGGCATTATCATAGAAACCGCCGATGGTAAATTTTATGTGAATAGAGAATATTACGATATGCACATATCGCCTAATTCAACGGCAAAGCAGTTTCTTCTATGTAACGTTTTTTACCCCCGCATCCCATAAGCCCATATATGACTCTTAAACCGCAATTTCTCTACGCTGATCTTCACATCCATACCGTCTACTCCGCAGATGCCATCATCCAGCCCAAGACACTTGTTGACCTGCTCGTTGCTCACAGCTACATCAAAGTCGTTGCAGTCACCGACCATAACAGCATCCGCGGTTGCAGAGCCACAGTTGAATTAGCTCGCACATATCCCGATATTCTCATCATACCTGGCACCGAAATCACCACGGACAACGGCGACATGCTCGTGATGGGGACCTACGAGTTACCCCCTAAACCCTGGACACCTGAAAGCGTGACCGACTATACCCGATCCATCGACGGTATCTCCATAGTTGCCCATCCATTCCGTACCTACGGTATGGGTGAATACGCCCGAAACGTCAAAGCAGATGCTATTGAAGTTCTAAATGGCGGCACCGACAAAGAAGGCAACAACCAGGCAAAAGCATTTGCAAAAGAACTAGGCTTACCCGGTACTGGCGGAAGTGATGCCCATCAGGTTTCAGAGCTGTTTAACATATGCACACAAATTGAGGCATCCCTAAATGTTGACTCGATTCTGGCCGCAATAAAAAAAGGCCAAATTTCAGCACAATCGGCACGATCAGCTAAACCCCTTTAAGTATTATGATTGTTGCCCAACTAATTAATCCCCGATTTGTATTTAAAACCAACAACTCAAAAAACAAACTCCATTCCAAACCGTTAATCTAAATTCGAATTTTCTTCACAATTTTTTATTAAATGGTTGAATATAAAAAATTTCACAATAATTTATGGAAGCTGTCTGTTTTTGTACAATATGAGTTGTAACAGTCAAAGACGATAAAACCTTAAATGTTGTTTTCCACCCAATTTTAAGTATGATAACTGTCATCGGAGCAGGCAGGGTTGGAAGTGCTGCGGCCTTTGAGATTTTGCGTTACAAACTAAGCGACGTTGTTCTCATAGATACAAATCTAAACCAAGCCAAAGGCGAAGCGCTTGATATGATGCAGGCATCTCCTGCACTCGAATTTGACGGTACCATAGAGGGAACCAACGACTTTAGCCAAATGCAAGACTCCGAACTTGTGATTGTAACTGCTGGAGTAGCCCGAAAACCCGGTATGAGCCGCATTGATCTTATGAATACCAACGCAAAGATTATACGCAGTATCAGTAAAAACATCGTCAAGTATGCATCCGACTCAAAACTGATGATCGTCACAAACCCCGTAGACATAATGACCTACCTCTGCTATAGCGAAACTAATTTCGCTCCAAACCACATATTTGGCATGGGCAATATCTTAGATACCATGCGATTTCGCAGCCACATTGCAAGCGAACTAAACGTCTCCCGAGAAGACACACGCGCTCTAGTCATCGGTGAACATGGTGATTTCATGGTTCCACTGGTGGAGTATGCCTCTGTATCGGGCATACCCCTAACAAACCTGCTGACAACCTCCCAGATCGAAAAAATAATCCAAAAAACAATCAATTCCGGTAGCAACGTCATAAAACTCAAAGGCAACACCGCATTCGCACCAGCAAGCGCAATCGCATTGATGGCAAACGCAATCATAACCGGAAGAAACCGCGTTATGAGCGTCTCAACATGCCTCAAAGGCCAGTACGGCCAATCTAACCTATCCATAGGCGTCCCCGTTGTTTTAGGCAAAACAGGCATAGAAAAAATAATCGAGATCAAACTATCCGACAATTCACAAGAAAAATTTAACGCATCAGTTACCGCAATAAAAACTGCCATAGCAGCATTAAAAAATAACTAAAAAATAAAAAATTCAGGTTGGCGCCCGTATTTTGGCGCAATAAAAATTACCATTCAACCGCACAAACGCCGGGCATTTCCCATTATCACAATGTTCAAGCCATTGGCAAGGTGCACGGACTTCATGAACTCTTGGCATGTATCCACGGGTATTAATTACTTCTTTGGAGATTTCTCGCTGGGCGATTTGTTTTAACATCGTTTCCATTAAAACACCTCAAACTTGACAAACTGAATTATTAAAATAGTCTTATCTGGCGGTCGTTAATTAAAAAATGTGACAGTCGATGTACAACAACAAAAACATATAAACGCTAATCTGACACCAAAACAAACTAACCTTACTGCCATCTTTTATCAGATATCCAACCTCCAAATTTTTACCCAACCTCAACAACGCTTATCTTTATGGCTCCCTCAACAATGCAATAATTACAGGTTAGATAAAGATGGGAAACATTACAGTTGCCGTTTTGGGTGCATCAGGTTACAGCAGTAGTATCGGAAAAAAAGGAACCAGCACAGACATCACACTATATGACCTCAAAAAAGGTAACGCCACTGTAACATTCATCGAAGCTACACGCTACCCCGAACGACTAGCCCCGCTCTTCTATGCCTGCTCACTTGCCTCCAAAGCCATAGTTGTGGTAGACGAACTCACCGCCCAACTCGGCGAGCAGCTTGTCATGTTACAATGTTGCGGAATCCAAAGCGGCTATTTTGTACTCCGTAACTATATTCCCAAAGAAAAAATTGAACCTCTCCTCAAAGGTACTTGCCTCGAAAAATTCGAATTTATCCCCGACGACCCCAACCAATTACGCGAGAAACTCCTCACACAAGCCGCCGAACAGACCCCCTCTGAGAGTCAAACTGGCACCGTACCAGTTGACCACGCATTCAACGTAAAAGGCGTCGGTGTTGTTGTCTTGGGTATAGTTGTTAGTGGTACGATTCACAAACATGCGGCCCTCAACGTATTACCCTACTCAAAGACCGCTCAAGTTCGATCTATCCAAAAGCACGACGACGAATCTGAATCTGCAAGTACCGGTGACAGAGTAGGTCTAGCACTCAAAAACGTAAATATCGAAGATCTTGACCGAGGTGCCGTGTTAACCAACGATCCAGAAATCAAAACTTCCAACAAACTTCAAGCTCAGGCTTTGCTTGTCAAATACTGGCAAACCCCAATAAAGGACGGTATGGTTATGCATATCGGGCATTGGACTCAGTTTTTAACCGCCAAAATCGAAGCCGTTTCAGATGCCGAAGACTTCAGAAAACCCAATTTAACCCTCTCAATTGACAAACCCCTAGCTTATCACCCTGGTGACACTGCAGTATTGATGTATCTAGAGGGTACAAAGTTGCGGGTTGCCGGCACAATCTTGCTGGTATAGTACTAACTTCAGCCAACACAAATAACCCAATCGTTTACGAAACCATTCTGTGAACCCAAAGCAAGCTCCCTATTCGATATAGTGTCAGAGAAGCAAACTTTTTACACACAATATAGCCAGTAATTTATGGTTCTTACAACTGCCTTTATAAACCATATCTCCATGCCGGTTATATTGGTGGTTCGTTTGGCTGGTTTTGATGTACCTTATCGTATCCTCTCTCCTTAAAAAACGAAAAACTTGGACAACCGGCGACAGTTAAAACCCATCCGGATAGAGGCATGTAGAGGCATTACTCATCAATAGTTGTTGTAGTTTTGTAGCATTTGCTTTTATACCTGACTATACATAATTGTTTTTGATATTTTTAAAATAACATTTGGGGTTAACTGTTTGTCAGTAACAAAAACGTCGACTAGTCATAGGTTAATTGAGATAATTTTAGGGTTAGTTGCATTAGCTGTTGGTGTTTTAGCCTTATTTTTCCCTACAACAGTTGTAGCTACGATAGTGATGCTGTTTGGAATAGCTCTGGTGATTATAGGCATTCTGCGGCTAGCCGCTATCCTCTCTTCAGAGTCGATGCAAAGTTTTGCACGAAAAATCAACTCTATAATCGGTATCTTGGCTATACTTATCGGCGCGGTTATGCTGTTTTTTCCCTTGCTTGCTGCCACAACGATGGTAATTCTAATCGGTCTTGGTTTGCTGATCTATGGTATAGGCCGTGTCGTAGTGGGCATAGCTTCGGGTAACCTAAACGGCAGACTGAGGATATTACGTATCCTCTTTGGCTTTATAATCCTGTTTTTTGCTCTTATCATTATTTTTTTTCCCATCTATAGTTATGCCTTATTTGCTTCTATGGCCTTTATTTTAATCGGTATAGACAGTTTAGCTTCAGGTATAGCTGGCATATCTGCGATTTAGTTTCGACCTGACCAGATAAAATAGGACCCAGCCAAAAACAGAATGCTCACAGCAGCCATTACAGCTCCAAGCAGCCAGCGGTTTTTACCTGCGCTTTTTCCCAATTGCACGCCATACCACGTTACCCATGTAACTCCAAGAGTGTTGGATAAAACCCACGCTAACAACTTGTTGGGAAAAACCAAAAAGGGCAGAGCCAACATGAGCCCTACCGTCATGTATATGCCTATAATTGAAAACCACCCTAAGATTTCCTTTTTTGTTAACAGCTGATTTTTTACTAAATTAGTACGAGGGATATGCATCATAACTTCTTTGGCTATAGCAGTTTTACCATCATCATCAAAATTTGCCAAAAAGGTATCATCAAAACTATTCTTAATCTGCTCTACTGTATCTGGGCACCTTAGGCAATTCCGAAGCTGTATCAGTTTGTTGCGGCTGTTGTTTCTTTCCATAGCACTCGAAATTGCATAGATTAAACCGTCGATGGTGCCCCAGCTAAGACATGCACCTAAGTTAACCGCGATAATGTAGAGAAAACCCGTGTTGAGGTCGGAGAGAGCAACATAACCGTTTATGATAATAACCATAAGAACTGCAAATGATACTTCGCCTGTTCGATCTGTATACGTGAGGTATTTGGAAAACAATTAATCGCCACTAAGTCACAGGTAAAAGGGCCAGATATCACTTACGGAAACCGTGCCTTACAAAATTCATATCCGATGTCTCAATCCAACGACGCGATATCAAAACACAGCGAGTATAAAACTGGTTGGCTGAATCTGTCTATAGATAGCAATAGCGGTGCCGCAATGAACTGCTTTTTATGTGGTCTGTCTGTTTATCGTAGGAAAATAAATGGGTGTTATGGAAAATCAGACGGGCTCTGTATGTACGAAAGGTTCTTAAGGTATTGGGTATTCTTCTAAACGGCAAGAAATCGGCATGGTCAATTGCCATTCAGGTAACAACCAGCTCAAAAATGGGCCGGTTAGACCACATAAAGGTTAAATAGTCCGATGAAGAGGTGAAAAGGTATGGAAAACATTTACGCAGCGATGCTCCTTCACAAGGCAGGTAAGGCAATAGATGAAGCATCCGTAACCAAGGTTCTCGAAGCAGCAGGCGTCACAGTCGACGGGATTCAAATTAAAGCTCTCGTAGCATCACTCAGTGAAGTTAACATCGATGAAGCAATCAAAGCTGCCCCAACATTAGCAGCCGCCGCTCCAGTTGCAGCTCCAGCAGCAGGTGAATCAAAACCAGTAGCCGCCGCAGAAGACAAGAAGAAAGCAGCAGAAGACGAAAAAGCCAAAGAAGAAGCAGCACTAGAAGGATTAGGCGCCCTATTCGGGTAAACATATCACAAGGGCAATTTATTGCCCCAAACAATTTTTCATTTCAAACTAACAGCAGTTTGGCCCTATTTTATAGCCCATGACACTGGCTTGTTGACAATCGTTTCTTCATAAATAACTTCAGGTTATACGATTATAACCTCAAACAGCAATCAACTGAGTTACTTCTCTATATCCGGCCTCTCTACATCTCCCCATCTGCTGTAGTGATGGGGCTATGATGTTTGGAACAAGTGGTGAGTTGCATCAACAGACCACAGAAATCATCCATTCAACCCCTTTTTCCCCTAAACAACATAAACACCATTTGTTAATCCAAAACTATTTATATTAACCCCATCAAAACTGTCACCCGACAAAACTAAGAAGAATGCCTAAGAAACGGTTAAGTAGTTTTACTTATTGAGATGGTATATGAATAACATTGAATTCACAGATCACATATCAGTTAGCGATTACATTGAATTAAGGAAAGCTGTGGACTTTAAGCCCCTTTCACAACGACAGGCCGAAACAGCATTAAAAAACTATGTCTTTCTTATCGTTGCGAAAATAGATGATAAAACCGTTGGAATGACACGTCTTATTTTTGACGGCGCATATATTGCAGTGCTTGTTGATGTGATCATATTGCCAGAATATCAAGGACATGGTATTGGTAAAACTATGATCGAAAAAACACTGGCATATCTAAAAAACAACATTGCAGACGGTGAACAGGTACTTGTTATGCTTATGTCTGCTAAGGATAAAGAGGGTTTTTACGAGAAATTTGGATTTATCCAGCGACCCGATGAAACATACGGTGCAGGCATGTCACAATGGTTATTAAAATGAAGGCGATGCATCTAGCTCTTAACCCCTCGAACTTTTCTCTTTTCTTCTAACAGTTAGGTTACTGAGTATCCTAAACAGTTTGTTGTTATGCTGGAGTAAACTACATATCCCTACAGAACATATTTACACGGTGGCAGAGTATGAAAAAGATAGTTAGTGCCTTCATATGTGCCCTGTTAGTCTGTACATTACTTTTTACAGGTATAACCTCTGTGGATGAAGTTCAGGCTCAGAATACCCCAAAGAAACCTGCTGTTCCAGAATTCACCGTAAACTGTGTTACCGGATCTACTGAGGTGCCGTCAGTTTACTCTACAGATCCCTACACAGGAGAAACAGTAACTCAACCCGGCTACAGTGAAAAATTTGTATCAATAGAGATAAAGATTAAAAACCAAAACCATCCCAACACGGTGAAGTACAATATTCGTACAAAAGGACACTACGAAGAAAGTTGGAAAAATGCATATAACCCTAACGTTAACGTCTATGATTATCCACAGCAAGATGAAGGCCAGTATACCCTACTATATATTGACGCAAATGATTATCCTGATGGCGGCAAAGTAGATGTACAAGTTGAAGCAATGGACGGTTATCTCTCCTGGGAAGGGCGTATTATTGCTAGCGGCTGGGTTTTTGTTGGTGAAACAAGCGGCTGGAGCAAGACAAAAACTGTGACTATAACCAGAGAGCGTAATGAAGTGCCCAATCAAACCGAACCAACGCCCAACCCAACTTATTCCTCAAACCAACCGCCTCAACCTGAGCTATCAATAATCCAGTTTCCCTTGACTGCGTTCATATTGGTACTCATTCTCTGTCCACTAATAATAGTGGCACTAATCATTGCACTTATCTATGAGAAAAGGAAAACTGCCAGACAAAAAAGGTTAGGTTAGTAGTTGGGTTTGTCCAGTTGTTCGGTGCCAAAGCCTGTTGATTAAAGCTTTACGTTGGTCTATGCCTGTACAGTAGCTTGTCATTCGGTTGAGGTAACGGTCTATATCTTGTGTCTACAAAATTTCTAGTTTTTTGCAACTCTTAACAAATTGTGTTTTTGTTTTTCACAGCCTGTATACGGAAAAAAGGAAAAATAGCTGGTGAGTGATATCGCCATTCAACTACGATATCTGCTCACTAACGGGTCATCACTTAAAGGGCCAATCAATCTTGGGACCCGAATAAATAGGCGTTTGCTCTATCGGCTCAAATGGCTCAAACTTTGCTATCGGCTCTATCAGATCCATCGTAGGTTGATTGTACGGTAACGGTTCAATCGGCTCAAACATATAGCCTTTGCTTCTGTTGCGAGTGATTGTGCCATCATTATTAATTATGCCCTGATCGTTGATTGTAGCATTGTTTTTGTTGTTTATTGTTCCACCTACATTATTGTTGATTATACAACCCGCATCGTTGTTGATTACGCCATTGTCGTTGTTGTTGATTACACCGTTGTTGTTGATTATGCCGCCTTTGCATGTTATATAGTGGTAGTGCTGGTGGCACGTGAAGTTGTTGTTGATTACGCCATTGTCGTTGTTGTTGATTACGCCATTGTCGTTGTTGTTGATTACACCGCCGTTGTTGATTATGCTGTTGTCGTTGTTGTTGATTATGCCGTTTGCATTGTTGTTAATTATTGCGTTGCCTTGGTTGTTTATTGTGCCACGTTCGTTGTTGGTTATGGTGCCATGATTGTTGTTTATGGTGCCCCTATTGTTGTTTATTTTACCCCCGATATTGTTTATTGTACCCCAGTTACTGTTGTTTATTGTGCCCTGGTTGTTTATTGTACCCCAGATGTTAGTTATTGTGCCTTTGTTGTTTATAGCGCCTTTATCGTTGTTGGTTATGGTGCCGCCATTGTTGGTTATGGTACCCCCATTGTTGGTTATGGTGCCACCATTGTTGTCTATGTTGTTCCAGTTGTTTATTGTGCCCAATTGGTTGTCTATTGTACCCTCATCGTTGTTTATTGTGCCCTGATTGTTGTTTATTATACCCTTTAAGTTGTTTATTGTGCCTTGGTTGTTTATTGTGCCCTGGTTGTTTATTGTGCCCCCTAAGTGGTTGTTGATCATGCAGTTGTTGGTGATTATGCCATCGTTGTTTATTGTGCCTTTGTCGTTGTTGTTAATTCCGCCTCCGAAGGTGTTGATTATGGTGCCTCCATCGTTGGTTATGGTACCCCCATTGTTGTTTATGGCATAGTTGTTGGTGATTATGTTCCTGTTGTTTATTGTGCCCCCGAAATTGTTTATCGTGCCATAGTCGTTGTTTATTGTGCCTTGGTTGTTTATTGTGCCCTCGTTGTAAATTAGACCCCCGATGTGGATCAATATTGGGCCCAAGTCATCGGAGCTGGGAACCTCACATAGATTGTTGTTTATTGTGTCTTGGTTGTTTATTGTGCCTTTGTCGTTGTTGTTAATTACGCCACCGTTGTTGTTTATTGTTCCATTGTCGTTGTTGTTTATTGTTCCATTGTCGTTGTTGTTGATTATGCCGTTTACGTTGTTGTTAATTATTGCGTTGTCTTGGTTGTTTATGGTGCCTTGGTTGTTTATGGTGCCTTGGTTATTTATTATCCCATTGTATATTGTGATCGTGATACCGCCGTCTGGTAGTGGCCCCCAGAAGGGTATTGTTAAACCCCTGTTGTTTATTGTGCCTTGGTTGTTTATTGTGCCGCTGTTGTTTATTGTGCAGGCGCTGTTGTCCATTGTGCCTTGGTTGTTTATTGTGCCGCTGTTGTATATTGTCCCAGCGATTTTCCCTTGGTTGTTTATTGTGCCGCTGTTGTATGTGTTTGTGAGTTGTAGGTAGTCATTGTTGTTTATTGTGCCGCTGTTGTTTATTATATTACTCTGGAACCAGCCTCTGTTGTTTATGGTGCCTCCGTTGTTGTTTATTGTGCCTCTGTCAGCTATGGTGCCTCCGTTGTTGTTTATTGTGCCCTGGTTGTTTATTGTGCCCCAGCTAAATATTGCCCCTATGTTGTTTATGGTGCCTTGATTGTTTATTGTTTCCCCGTGGTGGAGAACTACTTCGCCTTGATTTGTTAACGTAACGCCAGTGCCGATTTCAATTTGACTATTAATCATGTTTTCGATGATGCCGTCTGAGGGGATTAGGATATTAGTTGCGCCATTTTGTAGTGCCTGTTCTAATTCTGTCCAGTTAGTCACGATTGTGTTTGGTGTGTCTGCTGCAACGGGTGCAGTGTTGAGTGTTACAACAAAAAGCCCTGCCATTAGTATTGTTGCAAACAACACTAAGGTGGTTTTTCCGAATTTATGTCTGCTTTGCATCTTAAATCCTCAACAAATATGTCAAACTATACAATACGATGCTCGCGAATTTGCATGTTACCTTTGGTATCTGCATAAACTCTAACGGTGTTAAGTGTTAACAATGACAAAAGCGCCATTCCTACTATTATTTTATTTTTTTCCAAAATTTTTTTGTCTCCTTCATAATTTAACCATAAAGTTATTCAGTTTAGCTTGTTGCATTATTTAAGTTTTATACATTACGATTTGTGCAACGTTTTCAAATTCACTTATTTTACTTGTTGAGCGAAATATCAGCATTCACATAACGTCCTATCTGGCGTAACCACCCATCATCGGCTTACAAGAAACAACCAAAGGAATCCGCCTAACCCCCGTCTTACCCTTAGCAGTAATAAGACAATAACCTCCTTAAACACCACACTCCCAACATACATAGACAACAACTCGCCCGGACGAAGAGTTGTCTCAAACAACACATAATCATCGCCCTATCCGCTTATTAGAAGTTGTTTTGAGTATGGAAGTTAGCTCGTCCGAGGTTAACAGGTTTTCTGGGGTTACACGTGAGTCTTTGTTTTTCATAGCTAAGCTACCCCGCTAACCTCAGGCGGTAAAGGGCTATCTTTAGCGCAACTTCCAGTTTTGACGTATTGTACCCGTTTTCGCAGAGTCAATTTCTTGTCGTGTTTAGTGGAGGCTTTGTTTTGATTGTGTTAATGTTAGCAACGACACGCTCAACATCAGTTTAGTCAACTCTTTAAGGTCAACATCACCTATTATACGAAATAATATTGGCAAATGAGAGGCATATTTGACTAAACTCCCTACAGACAAACCAAGCGCACCTAAATGATCCAAAAACTGCAAACTTATCTTGCTATTGGGTAGCAGTTTGATGTTGTACTTGAATCTTTCAAAGCGTTTTTCGTAGTCATGGATGGAGCGATTAGTTGTCATGCTCCCTATAGCTTCTGAGACTTTAAAAGGCAGAAAAATCTGATTTTTATTTTTTGGAACCACAACTTGAGGAAGAGTTGCAGACGCAACAGTAAAGAGCGGGGGATGGGATTTGAACTCATTGTTGCATTGGTAGCCTTGGCTCCTTTGGTACTTCGGCCGGCGGCGGGGTTGCGGACGAAGACGGAACAGGTTTCCTTCTTGTTGCAAGCAACTTGTAGGCCACAATGGGTATCCAGCCGGTGATGATGCAGACGGTTGCTGGGAACCCGCCGATATCAAAGAATTTCGTTATTTCAGGCAGAAATGCCTCCCAGATACCAAACGATACAGCCATCGCAACAACAGCCATTACTGCAGTTTTTTTGCCGAATTTATTGTAGGTTTGAACGGCGAGAATACCTGCAAAGAAGTAGTCGCCTAAGCCAAGCCCTCTAAACAAGATACCGCCTGTCTCCTTTAATAGGATGGGGAAGTTTGGCAGATAGACCAAAACAGGTAGACCAAGGTCTGTGAATGTGTTTGCCGCGGTAACCATCGGTCCAGTGAAAACCAAAATGATATCCATAATGGTTAACAGGCCCGCAAAGAGGCATACGGTTTTCCACGTAAATAAAGAGGAAAGATATATAATTATAAGGATAGCAAAAGTGAAGCCAAAAACGTCCAGTAAGACTGGATTCCAAACCTGAGTAGTTCCACTATATATAACATTGAAGAATATAAACAGCAACAAAAACAATGCTGGAGGCTGGGCTGCCATATACCACCGGCTCTTTTCAGGAGTGGATTTTTTCTGTTCAAAGATTACTACGCTAAAACAAAACGTCGCCAGTATGAAGAAGGCGGCGATTCGATAGATCGTATATGCATCGCCAAGCGGATCTAGAAGGCTTATTACACCCGCAATTATAGCGGCTACCCCAAACCCTGCAGATAGTAATTGAACTCGCGTTTTTGTTGTGTTGGAAAATATATAGCTGAAGGTGAAAAGCAACGTGGTATAGGAACCCATAAAGAAGACCAGCAGGGCGTTTTCAAAGACCCCGCCGGGGTTAACTATGGCGGTGTAGGCGATGACTGAAACCACTATGAGTATGAAGGCTACAAGCATAAAGATGTCTCGGGTTTTGAACTCTTTCTGTTCCACTGTTTCAGTTAATCTGTTCTCTACCCGTTTACTAAGAAGCAATCCAACCAATGCTACTAGAAAAAGTGCTGTTGGCATGGCTAAATCAAGAGTTGGCATAGCCCCCATAGTAGGCTGTCATAACATTTATTCCTTTAGCCAAAACTGACAAAGCCAAAACCGACAAAGAAAAAAAATTTCTATGGGAAATACACGTTTAAAACCGCAAGAGTTGCCAAAAGAGCCTCTTCTGCTCTCACTGTTGCTGTGCCCTGATTGGGAACGGTATTGACTATGAAATCTGCAATCGATGTCAACTCTAAGCCCTCATCCTTGACGATTTCATGAAGACCCCGTGAAGGTGCACCAAACCCTACCAAGATGTTACCACCCCATAGTCGACCGATTTCTGTTACAACTGATCTAAAATCATCCCCTACTCTGGCTGTGGCAATTTTGAGGCTAAATCCCCCATCCATAGCCAGTTGCCCAAAAGGCCGCTTCTCCACACACACCTGATAACCCCAATATTGAGGTACAAATTCACGACTGACCGCCTGCACCTCAACCGCTTCACCAATGTTGATCACCTGCGTTGTTAGTCGTTCACCGACACTAAACTGCCTCTGACGAAGAAGCGCCGGTTGTTGCACACCAATATCCACCGCTAGGCCATCTTTGCGCTCTAAGAGTACCACTCCCTCACGGTATTCTCCAACCTTGAGGTGTTTGGTTTTGCCGCTGAGGGGATGATGAGGGGTACGCAAAGGCGGCATGATCCCTGCATATTGAAGATCAGGGTCAAGTCTAAAAAGAGTCTTACGCAGGTACTGCGGCGTCTCGAGGTATCTAAGGAGTAACGCAATGAATTCTTGATCTCTCTGCTGATCAGCTTTAACATTATCAGGGTAAACTATAATTTCATCAACTCGAAAAATCGATGCTGACCTAGCAATCAACCCAATTTTTGAAGTCTTCTCACGTAGATGTGGCGTATCCGATATGATCGAGGCCGGAATAGCAATCGAAATTTTCCTTTTATCCACCCTTTATTCCTCTAAGTACTTAACTACGTTGTCCTTAAAAGGCAGGATTGAGATATAAAAATACGGGTTGAACCCAAATTGACTAAACCCATTTTAGACGACCCAGAAAAAATACGTGCTATCGATAAAAGCGGTATGATAGATTTTTGTATAAACGCCACAAGCCATTACCGAAATGCCGCAGAGATAGCACAAAAAATCCAAGTGAACAACCCTCAACCAGACTCCATTATCATTGTGGGGATGGGGGGCTCAGCAATAGGCGGCGAACTCGTCAAAGACTGGGCAAGAGACAAACTAAAAATCCCCATTGAAATTAACCGGGACTATCATCTCCCTGCATATGCAGACAAAAAAACCCTAGTTCTGGTCTCCAGCTACTCTGGCGACACCGAAGAAACACTAAGTGCATTTCTAGATGCACTCAAACGGGGCTGTATGATTTTTTGCCTCACAAGCGGTGGCGCAGTTCTAACTGCCGCTAAAAAGCATAAAGTACCCTACCTCCAAGTTCCCGGTAATATGCCCCCCCGCGCCGCATTACCCTACATGCTTGTACCTCTGCTGATCTATCTTCAAAAAGCTGGATTAGCAAAAAATGTCGAAGAAGAACTGGGTGAAGCTTTTGCATTGATAGAAAAAATAAGCAAAGAAAACGGTATAGATACACCTATGGTTGAAAACTTCGCAAAAAATACAGCAAATTATATGGGTGACTCAGCGCCATGTGCGTACGGATTTGGTGTTTACCGCAGTGTAGCTCAGCGATTTAAACAGCAGTTCAACGAAAACAGCAAAACCGTTGCAAAATGGGAATACTTTCCTGAACTCAACCACAACGAGATCGTGGGCTGGGAAGGCCGAGGAGAGCAATGCCGATGGTTCTCAGTAATTTTTATCCGCGATAAAGCTGAACCCATAGAAATCGAAACACGAATCGAGACCACTAAAAGCATTATGGAACGGATTGGTCTAATCACCTTTGACTTGGAAGTGCAAGGTGAATGCACATTAGCAAAGATGCTCTCCACAATACTTGTTGGCGACTTTTTAAGCGTCTACTTGGCAGTTCTACGTGGAACTGACCCTGTGCCGGTTTTAACCATCAACCACCTAAAAGAGACACTTAAAGAAAACGGCATAAGAGATAAAATTATAAGTGACTTAGAAAAAAATACGCCCTAAATTTACGAATTACAAAATATTGTTGACCACACAATTATTTACGTGCAAGCTGATTATTGCAAACTTAAAATAAATTATGGAAAGGAAATGGCGGGTTAAGCGATGAATTTGGCGAATTCGACTTCGCTTTCTTCCATCGTTAACATCTTGGGTGGATGCTTAAAACCATAAGCGCAAATTGCGTCTATTGTGCCCTTCTGTTTTTTGGACAATGCTACCTTAATTGCGCGTACTACATCAAAGAGGCTCGAACCCGCATTTGGTGCATCCGTCGTCTGGAATTTAAGGTCGATTTTTAGGGGTGCATTACAGAAGTAAGTGCCGCTTATCCAGAAGTAACTGTCCCGCTTGTTCTGCAGAAAATCCACATAGTCAGTGGAGCCTGCAACGATTTCGGTTTTGTAGTCCAATGCAGCTGCAACGGCCTCGGTTTTGATATTACGTTTTGCGTCTCGGGTGCGATCCATAGTATCGATGGATTCAGTTCCGCCACCGACATCTAATTGGTAGGTTTCGTGGATGCGAACACCACTATCACTTAGTAGCTTGAGTAGGGTTTTATGAAGCGCGGTGGATCCGATTTGATCGACTAAATCATCCCCGGCAAGCGGCAAATCAGCATCTTTAAACTGCTGGGATAATATAGGGTCACTTGCGATAAAGTTAGGCGTAGCATTGATGAATGCACAACCAGCTGCTATGGCTTGCATAGCATAGAAACGAGTTGCACTGGATGCACCGCTTGGAAGTAGGTTAATCGCGATTTCAGTCTGTGAAGCTATCAAGACTTCTGCAATGTTTACATCGGAGGTTTTGCTGACCTCAATTAGGGCCTGTGCAGATTCACCGACACCGTCAAGAAGCGGACCCTTGGAAACTTTAACGCCTAAATTGGGCACATCACAAACTTTTGGTGCGTTATTAGGTTTAGCAAAAATAGCCTCAGACACGTCTAGACTGACTTTTCGGCTATCAATATCAAACGCGGCAACTATTTCTATATCTTTGGGTGTGTAACCTGCCAAGACTGGATTACGAAGTCCAAGTTGATTGACGTCTGGTTTACTGTAATATTGGATGCCTTGAATAAACGAGGCGGCGCAGTTCCCCACACCGATTAGTGCTACTTTGATTTTGGGCATACTTTGTGGCACCTTGCTTGGCAAGCTTATGCAGTGTTGCCTTATAAATTTTTCAAACAGTCGACGTTATTTATATTCTGACAGTGGTATGTTGTGGGTCTGCGATTAATTCCTCAATTTATCCGTAATTCCCGAAAAAGTTTTTACCACAAATATGCTTCAAATGGCATTGGCTAAAAATATAACTGAGTAAAATACCACACAACATTCGGAAAAACATAATAATCCACTCGGCACTGCCTGCC
>WQVG01000012.1 GCA_009781675.1 Candidatus Bathycorpusculum acetigenes
GCACGTTTTTCATGGGGGTAATTATGGGGGTAACTATATTTAAGATTTGTGTTCTAATGTTCAAACGGAGGCAGTATTGGGTGTTACTTAGTTTTTATGGGGGTAAAAATGCAGAGTTACGGTAAATAATTCCCGTTATTTTTAAAAATGTCCAGAGCAGATAAAGTTTAGGGGCCATCATGAGTATAGAATTTCCAGAAGCATACATCATAGCACAACAGATGCATCGGGAATTAATTGGCAAGCAGGTTGCCGCCTGCATATTGTCAAACTGTACAAAACTCCAAAACTTAGGCTTTATCAACATGTATATTTCCGATTTTGAGCGGTTATGCAGAAAAACTGTTGAAGTTATTCTCTGCAGGGGTAATGTTATCCGAGTAAAGTTCTCTAGTGCGATGAATCTAATTTTGGCACCTGAATATGGTGGAATAATTCTTTTCAACAAAACAGATAGTCCCATCCCCGAAAAATTTCACCTAAAATTAAGCTTCACTGACCAAACAGCGGTAACAGTTACACTGACAGGTATGGGGGTTATCCATGCGCTCGCAGATGATGAACTCAGCCACAGTTACCTATTCAAAAGAGATTTTTCTCAAACGGCTTCGCCAATGGATACCGACTTCACTTTCGATAACTTCTCAAAGGCGCTTTTGGATAAAAACGTAAACCTCAAGACGGCGCTTGTAGGCAAGGATGCCGTTGTTGTAGGTTTAGGTAACAGCGCCTTTCAAGATGTTCTTTATCGTGCAGGTATCCACCCTAAACAGAAAGCCTCAGAACTCACCGAAGTCGAACGGCATAAACTCTATGACGCCATACGCCTTATGGTAGAACAGCGTCTTCAGCTGGGAGGTAAAACTCACTTTATTGATTTCTACGGTAGACACGGCGAATACGAGCCGGTTATGGGCCATAGTATGGCAAGCAAACTCTGCCGTGTATGCGGCACTGAGGTGGTGAAGCTGAGTTTAGGCGGCGGACACTGCTATATATGCCCAGACTGCCAGAAATAGCTGTTATTGCATAGATTAAACGGCGGGTATAAGCATTAAGTTTTTAAAAGGTCGACAAATAAATATTCTAAGTCCTAATCATGTGTTGGTGGTTGAATGGGAATTAAACTATCAAAATCCGATAAAGCTTTCATACAAAAACTCCCCGTTGGGCGTCTAGCGACAGCAACCGAGGACTGTGAACCCGTTGTGCGGCCGGTTTGGCCCGTCTTTGACGGTGTCTATTTCTACATAGCCTCTGACCCTGACACCCCTAAACTGGAGCATATAGAGGCTAACCCGCAAGTTTCCTTAGTTATTGATGACTACGACCGCGAAAACTGGTCTAACCTCAAAGGCATCCGTATCCAAGGCGAAGCCGAGATGCTTTGGAACGGCGAAGAATACCGATATGCTCATGATCTGCTTAAAGAAAAATTCCCCGAGTACCAAACAGAAGAAGGTGGATGGAAAGAAGGTGACTTGCCCATAATTAAAATTACTCCAACCAGCTTTTACCGCTGGACCCAGGGCAACTGGAAATAACCTCCCTATTATGGTGCTAATGTCCGCGTTAAAAGTCGGCTTTAATGCAACAAAAATAAACAAGGGTCGTATCAATATCCTTTCACCTCTCTATTCCCTTTCTTGTGGTAGCAACTAACCGATTGGCTTAAACAGCAAATAGTAGGTGCTTGATTGTCTTCTTTTTAACCACCGATAGATGGCTAAATATTCAATACTGTATAACCTGTTTATGAATATTAACGTACGCAATAACCATTATTAGTTGTTACAACACATTGTTGTTGTATTCTCAGCTTTGCAAAAGTTTTTAAGTCTATCTTCTTAACGGTTGCTATGGAAAACATCAATCCCATATTCATATTGCAACCTATACTTGTTATAATCTTTAGCAGTGCCATTATGGGTTATTGGTACAAAAAACGTCGTTTTCACAAAAGCATCTGGCTCTACACACTGATTGCATACGCCGGTGCCATTGCACTTAAGTATGCGGTGCAACTGCCAACTATCCATCTTGTACTGGATGCTGGTCCCACTGCATTAGGTATCTACTATGGGGTACAAACGGTGGTTTTTGAAGTGGGATTGGCTTATGCGTTGGCATATTTTGCGGTTAAACGTGGTAAACTTGATCATCGTGATAGTGAAGCATATGGCTCAGGTTTAGCCTTTTGGGAAAACGTAGGTTTCCTGAGTGTTTTCTCACTTATCAACTTGGTTGCTTATTACTTTCTCATATCCGGAGGGGGATCACTTGCACAGTTAATCTATGATCAACTCGTTGAATACGCGCCCGCAATGTTCTCATCTAATTCTCAGGCACTGAGCCTTGTCGCGCTTGGTACAGTGGAGCGGTTATCCTCAGCTATGTTTCACATTGCATGGGGGTATCTATGCGTTATGGCAGTTGTATATCGCAAG
The DNA here is from genome assembly GCA_009781675.1 of Candidatus Bathycorpusculum acetigenes. Lineage (GTDB taxonomy): Archaea > Thermoproteota > Bathyarchaeia > Bathyarchaeales > Bathycorpusculaceae > Bathycorpusculum > Bathycorpusculum acetigenes. The sequence continues at coordinate 2,448 of WQVG01000012.1, forward strand.
AAAAAGTTGCTTCTTATAGCGTTGCCCATGGGTTTTATTGATTTCCTTGTTCCATTCGCTGGAGATTCGATGTTGCTGTTTGAAGTTGTGCTTTTCATTTTAGCTTCAGCTTCGCTGTTTGTTGCTTGGTATGTAACAAAAGATTTGCGCAGAAAAACTCCTGATTCTCAGATATCCCCCACAGTTCTGACTATAGATGCTCAAAAAGAAAGCGGTTAAATCTTCATACACCGATTGCTTGAGTTACCGAACTTTCAGTTGGAAAAAGACTAAGTGTATGATGAATATGATGAATACTGGATACTTTTGTATGAAGCATCTGGTGTTTTTCGGGGTTTTTTAGCGGCTATACACCAACCGCAGATCAATATAAAAAACCTTATAAATTAAAAATACCTAGCGCTATGTAATTGGAGGTTTATGGGTGTCACTTGAATCCGGAAAAAAATTATGTTTTATATCTAGCTTGATCACAATTATTGCTCCCATTGCCGCAGTGATTGCCTGCATAGCTTTTTTCATACAACTTTTTAATTCTTTAGCCTTATCGCTCTCTTCAGATATGGTTTATACACCTAGTGGGTCAATTTTTCTATTCCAGACTATAGTGGTCGGTTCTGCGATTTTATCCATGGTTAGTCTTGTGCTTTTCATAGTGGGAATGTATTATTTATCCAAGTACTATGATACGCCCAAAATATTTAATAATATTCTCAAAGCCCTTCTCATAAACATAGTTGCAACTGTGATAATAGTTATTGTAACATTTATTTCAGGAAATGCTTGGGTCTCTTCTATTATAGAGCCAACTTACACCGGAACAGCATCAATTTCCAGTGGCGTTTACACCTTTTTAATATTCATGATATTGATTTTTTTGGCGGCTTATGCTATAGCGATTTTCTGTGCTATTCTCTACAAGCGGGCTTTTGATGCCTTAGCAGACAAATCCGGTGTAGGTGACTTTAAAACGGCGGGTTTACTGACCTTAATCGGTGCCATAATACCCATAGGTGTTCTCTCTTGGATAGGTTGGATTTTTGCCGCCATGGGTTACAATAAACTCAAATCGGTTCAACCTCAAACTGAGGCCTATCCGCCTCAACAGGATGTCCAAACAATAAAATATTGTTCCCATTGCGGTGTTGCGAACGTCAAAGATGCAAGCTATTGCTATGTGTGTGGGTGCCAAATACAGTAGCAAGCGGATTTTGGGCACCCGCTTGATTTATGGTTCGCAATAAATCTTATATCTGGGGAATGGTTCCATTTTAGTAGGTAATTTTTATGGCAGTCAAGGTAACACCCGATTATATTGATCTGTTAAACAAAGCGGTTGAACATGAACTAGGTGTCTCTGTCCAGTACATTCTTCAGCATGGAAAAATGGAGAAGCTGATCAAAAAACTTATTCCTGAAAATATATTGCTCGACAAAACTACCTATGATGCAGTCGGTAAATTCCTCCGTGAAATAGCTATCCAAGAAATGAAGCATGCTTCCGACATTATCGAACGTATTTATTATCTTGGCGGAAAAGCCGTTACAACTTCTGGTAAAGTCAACATCGGCAATAATATACGTGAATTTGCCCAGAACGGTGTTACAGCCGAGGAGGAGGCATTGATGCTCTACCGTCAAATCATCGAGGCCGCTGGAAAAATAGGCGACTGGCAGACAAGGACACTTTTTGAAAGAATCTATCGCGAAGAGGAAGATCATCTCTTCAAATTCCAAGAGTACGTAAAGTTTCAAGATGAACCCGATCAACCAAGTAAGGTGCCTATGCCCGAGTGGCGAAACATATACACAAACGACTACTTTACACTTCTCAACAAAGCGGTATCTGCCGAAATCACTGGTATCATTCAATATATTAATCAGCATGAAAAAATGAATTTTGTAGATCTAAGAGCAAAGAACACTGTGCTTGAAACTATAACGGAAACAAATGGTGCTGTGGTGGTTAGTAAGATTCTCAGAGGCGTATTTATGCAGGAGATGGATCACCTTGAAAAAATCAGCGAACGTATCTATCTCCTTGAGGGTGAAGCAGCAACCAATCCCAATCCCCTTCCTGTTGTGGGTGAAACCGTCCAGGACTTCTTGGTATTAGATCACAAACTTGAAAGCGATACCATCGTACTATACCGTAAAATCATCGCTAAAGCTCTCGAACTCGGTGACACAACGACGCGGCGTTTATTTGAAGACATAATCATTCAAGAAGAAGAGCACTTCTGGGTATTTGATGACTACCTAAAGTAGTCGCTTCTTTAGTTCTCTTATTTTTTAGCCTTTTTTTATTTTTATTTCCTACCGAATTTTAAGCCAAAATTATTGATAAAGGGCCTGTCAGCTGCTGTTTTTAAGCCTGCTGAGTTGGGTTTGTATTTATAGCCGACTTCTTTTTATGTATAGATTGTTGCGGTTTTTGTAGTAACCACTTTTGTTGGTGCTGTGTGGCTGTTATATACAGATATGACCTGTTCCAGAGGAAACCTTATGTATTATAGATAATTTACGTAGTTATCTTCAGTTAGATGATGCTAAAATTGCACTCAGAAAAACCAAATAAACCTTCAGCTAAGATATGTAAGGCTAAATCACAAATGCAGTTAGTGGATGCGCTTAGAGTCGAATGGAAATCCATGTGGCATGAGCAGTTTAACGATAAAATCCGCGCTGAGGGTGTATCAGTTGCTGATTATGAGCGTCTGAAAATCAGCCGAGGTACTGTACTGCATGCTACAAGAAGCTGTGAAACACCCGAATTCAAGGATATCTTGAAAGAGAATTTAGTTGATAATCCAGATCGCTATACGCAACCAAACAATGTGGAAGGCGGTTGGAAAAAATTTATAAAATCAAATATAGCCCCCGGAACATTTAAAACAAAACCGGCTATTGGCTGTTCTGTAGTCTCTAAACCTAGGGGTAACCAACCCAAGAAAGGCGGCCGCGGCTGGTTGCATGTATCTTAATTTCAGCGTTTAATCGTATTGTTTTTTTCCAATGTTGTGGTTACATATTATTAACTCATAAAAAAGTTAACGATGGTGTGATATGTAGGTCCGGCTTAATTGCTGTATCTAACCCGTTTCTGTCTGCACATGAGTTTGTGTGTTGTTCAGAGCTACACTGAGCTTCTAATCTAACCTCTTTGTTTTGAAGATATCTATGAGAAAAATGGTGGGATGGTAGTAAAAGAGGAAGATGGTGGGATGGTAGTAAAACTATCGCGTTAACATTTCCTGCGGTAGGCTCTTAACAAACTCTATGGTCATTGAGATCTGCACAGATGCAAATAGAGCTGACGATAAGGCAGGCCTGGCGGAAGGAACTTGGACAGGGAAAATTGGTTTTGTGCCATTTTCTTATAGTTCTTTCTGTGCTGGTTTGATTTTATTGTTTCGTGCATATCTATTGATAGTTGGAGTTTGAACTGGCATCTTAGGTGACCTTTTTAGAGAACTGTGGTGAGTACGTAGTTTGGACTCTGTTCTATCTTTTTAGTTAACTTTAAGCGTTTGCAAACTTGGGTTTGCAAGCTTGTCAAGTTGTCTTCGCTTCATGTGTAATTTCCTTTACTAACAACAAAGTTGCGTTCTCAAAAACAATTAAATAAACTTCTGGTGCTTGTGCTTGGTTGTTTAAACATCAATGGAGTAGGGATGTATATGGTTAGACGATCTGTGTTAGAACAGATATATAAAGAAATGATGAGTATTCGTGTGCGGCTAGATGATATCGAGAACAATTTTTCAAAGATTAATCCTCCACCCATGCCCATGACTGAATCTAATCTAATCAGTCTGCCGGATCATCTTCGGAAAACATATATGATTGTGATGTCAAAGGGTGAATGTGACGCTGTTCAGGTTTCCAATCTCACCGGTAGGTGTCGAGCTGTCGAGAGTAACTATCTAAATCAGCTGTCAAGAATGGGCTGGCTAAACAAACGTCGAATTTCTAAAGTTGTGTATTTCCGATCCTCTCATACGGTAAACTCTCCTCTACAAAATCTGAAAGCTAAACATGAAATAGTTAGTACTCGTAACGTCTGCTAAATTTTCTATGATACATCGATCATTTCAAAATTTAGCTGGCGGCTGTGGGTTTTAATGTTGTGGGTATGTTACATGGTGTTTTGCCCTAATAATGTTTTAAACTAGTCACAAGTTGTTGGCGTCTTTGGCATGCTTTTGTTCTTTGCTTTGTTACTGCATTAGGCTAAATTATGTAAATATTGTGCAAACTTGGTATGTTGCTGATGAATTAATGTGATGATACTTTGTCATATGTGGTGTGTAGTTTATATTAAAACTATCAAAAATTGTGTGAAATATTTTCTGAAATGAATTATTACTTTGAAAATATGTTCAAATGTGTGATATTGGTTTTTCCTTAACTTTGTAGTGTTGTGGACGCGCGCTAACATGGTGTAAGCATTGCTATCTTTTCTGGCAAACAAAAATCAGGTGGGCACATTTTAGGATAAGCTACCGATGAGTAACATGATTGTTGTGTGATCTTGGGTTTAGGGAGGTAACGATATCCATCGAATAATGACTCAGGGTGAACCTTGACATTCTATAGTTCGCTGTGCGAATAGACGGGATGGATGGGTTTTATTTTGATTTGTTGGTGCCCATACTAAAAATCCCTGGCTCTATTGGAATTTTACAGCCCTGTATAGCGTGTTGTTTGATGTTAAGCTACATGCATTCTATGGTATTATCTGCCCTAATTCTTCGAAATCTGCTTTCCCCTCAAAGTACTTGTGCAGTAAATTGGGTAAATCTTTTACAACAACACGGATCTGCTTCCAAGTGTTCCGGTCCCGGATGGTCACTGTTTCTTCGCTGAGCGTATCGTGATCGATGGTTATGCCTATGGGTATGCCTGCTTCATCTGCGCGTGCATAGCGTCTGCCGATGCTACCTGCCTCATCAAAGTCTGTCATGAAGCCCTCACAGGAGAGCACTCTTTGGATTTCTTTAGCTTTGGTGTCTAGGCCGTCTTTGCTCATCAAGGGGTAAACGCCGATTTGTATGGGTGCAATGCTTCTTGGGAATTTGAGTACTATTCGGTCATCGTTTAAGCTGTAAGCATACTCCAGTGCAACGTAGAAGAGACGATCGCAACCAAAACTGGGTTCGACCACATGAGGAACAAAACGTTTGCCGCGTACAGTTGTTTTCTGTTTGCATACGTCGACTTGTTCTTTGAAGATCTGATAGCCTTCAACAATGATACTCCCCGTCTTCGCCAGAGCATCAGCAACCTGTTGTGCAGGTACTTTAGTGAGCGCCGCGGCAACTTTGCCTGCTTCGTCTTTGTAAACAGGCCCTAATTTGGACATAATAGGCTTCACGATGAGTGCTTCGGTTTCGACAGGGTTCGCATATTCTTTATAAACAGTCATGTCGGCACCACTTGCCTTCATATGACAGGTTAAGTCATAATCTGTCCGGTAGGCATGTCCTGACACTTCGACCCAGCCCCAGCGATTAACCAGCACCTCTTGATCGAAGCTTTGGCTACTATAGTGCGCTTTTTCCCAAGTTAGTTTCTCAATGAATCGTTGGTTATCTGAGGGCACGCCCAACTCGATTAGGAGCAGTTTTGCCTGCGCCATGAAGTAGGCTTGCCACTCACTTCGGATAATGCCCTTATCGAGTGCTTCACGCACAGTAAAGTTGGTTATATCCTCGCAGTCTTTTAGGCGGGTATCACCGAGTAGTATTGGGAGAACCTCATTTTCAACCTCGCCTATACGGTCGCATGTGGGTTCTTCTGGGTCAAAGAAGAATTCCAAATCGGCAATCGTAAATTCCCGAAGCCGAATTAAGCCTTGACGTGGCGAAATCTCGTTACGGAGTGCTTTACCGATGTTTATACATCCAAACGGCAAGCGTTCTCGGGCAACATTATAGAGGCGATTGAATTCAACAAATATATTTTGTGCTGCTTCAGGTCGACCATAACCCACTGAACCAGCATATGGACCGATGGTCGTTTCAAACATTGTTAAGTATCGAGTGGGTTCGCCGAATGCGCCTTTGCAATCCGGACAGATTATGTTGTGACGTTGTAACTCGACTTTAACTTCCTCAAGACTCATTTTTTCTGCTTCAGCACTGCTGATACCTTTTTCTTCGAGGAGGTGATCAGCGCGGAAACGTGTGTGACAATTCTGACATTCCACCATTGGCTCCTTAAAGTGTGCTACGTGCCCTGAAGCCTCAAAAATTTTGCCAGGCACTATAACAGACGATTCTATTTCGTAAATACCGATTTTTTTTACCATAACTTCACGGAGTTTGGTTTCAATGTTTTGTTTTAATCGGGCACCCAGTGGTCCGTAAGTGACAAAACCGCCGCTTCCACCGTAGATTTCAAAACTGCTCCAGAAGAAGCCTCTGCGTTTTGCTAGCTCGTTGACTGCAACAAATGTGTCATCTCCCACTCTATTGCATTTAGCGTCACTACTCAATTAGGATTACCTGCTTCAACCCTTTAGGAAGCACTAAGAATTAAAATGTTACCCTTGTCCTACGGTATCATGCTGTGAAAAAAGGAACTAATGACAAACGTATATGCATATATCCCCTGAGAAATATGGGCTTAAGAAAATAAAGGATAAAACCCATAGGAGTAAAAAAATGCCACGTTCCGGATAGAAAAAGAGCCGGAGCGTTCAGATGTAGTTGGTTTTTATCAGGAAAAATATTTAGGGATAGAACCGTCGGGTTGTTCTGGGGAACGGGATGGCATCGATGATGTTGTCGAGGTCTAGCATCCATACTAGTAGTCGCTCCAAGCCCATGCCGAAACCTACGTGTGGTACTGTACCGTACCGTCTTAAATCCAAGTACCACTCGTAATCTTCGGGTTTTAGTCCCTGTTCTTTCATGCGTTCGATGAGGATATCTTTGTTGTCTTCTCTTGCGCCGCCTGTGCTTATTTCGCCTATGCGCGGCACCATCATATCCACAGACATTGCTATTTCTGGGTGGTCTTTGTAAGTTTTACAGTAGAAGGCTTTGATTGCTGTGGGGTAATCGTAGACAAAGAATGGTTTACCGAAGTCTTCTGCGAGTACTTTTTCATCTTCATAGCCCAAGTCGCTACCCCAGTCGAGCTGAGAATTTTTGGGTTTGAGTCGTGCTATGGCTTCTTTGTAGGTGATACGTGGAAACGGTGCTTTGACAGCTTTGAGTTTTTCGATGTCTGCACCGAGTTCTTTGAATTCTTTCACACACTTATCGGCGATGGTCTGGCAGATGTGGGTCATCAAATCTTCCTCGAACTTCATGAGGTCCTCCATATCGGCAAAAGCCCATTCACCTTCCATGTGCCAGTATTCAGTGAGGTGACGGATTGTGCGGCTTTTTTCAGCGCGGAATGAAGGGGCGATGCAGTAGACGTTTTCAAGAGAGTACATCAGAATTTCCAAGTAGAGTTGACTGCTCTGGGTTAAGTAGAGTTGCTGATCGAAATATTTCAAACCGAAGAGAGTGGAACCGCCTTCCACAGCCGCTGAGATGAACATGGGTGGGGAAACTTCGGTGTATTTTTGTTTGTTAAAGTATTCCCGGGCGGCTTGCATGGTCTCTGCGCGGACTTTCATGACTAAGTTCATTTTACGGCTTCGAAGCCAAAGGTGTCTCATGTCACGGATGAATTCTTCACTTTTATCTTTGCTGATTGGGAAGGTTTCGGCTAATCCGATGATTGTGAGGTGTGTTGCACCGATTTCAAAGCCTCCGGGGGCGCGTGTATCGATTTTAACGTTGCCTTCTAGTGTGAGGCTGGATTCGATAGTGAGTTTTTGGGCCTCACTCCAGTTTGGGTTATCTTTTTTAATGGTTGATTGAAGTACCCCTGTGGAGTCTCGGATTAAGATGAATATGAGTTCTTTGCCTTCACGTTTGCGGTAGACCCAACCGCGTATGGTAACTTTTTGGTCGGTGCATTTGCCCTCTAAGATTTGATTGATCTTCACCAGTGTCATGTGTATCAACTTTGCAGGTATATCAGGTCTTGTAACCTAAATGCCTATCGATTTAGGGCTTTCATTTTGGTGCCCTTGTAGGTCATGTATCCAGTTCGAGTCGGTAGGTGCTGAAAAAGCAATATATGGAAAAACCACTTAGAATAGCACAAGGCAATCTGGACATGAACCAATCCTCATTTCGGCACCGCGTAACGAGTTACATAGTAGCTCGCAGGCTATCCTTAGGTTTACTTTTAGCTGCCTATGGTGTTTTCTATCTTTCAGCAGTAATCACAGGCGGCTGGACTCCTGTTGATTGGGGTAAAAACACCTTTGCGATAGCGCCTTTTGCTGTTCAAGCCCTCATATCACACAATGCAATCAGTCCTATCTTTTTTGCTACAAGTCTTCCTGCACTGTTGGTAGGTGCTATTCTGCTATGTAAAGACAGTATAGGTGGTCTGCGTAGTCTGACCTCTGAGAGTCAGTATGTAGCCATACTTTTGACGATTTTTGGGTTTGTTTATGTTGTTGTAGGGGCTTGGCCGCTTCAGAACAGAGTTGATTTTCCTTGGGAGTGGCAGAAGCAGATTATCGATTATGGCTTGTTTTTTGCTTGGATGCTTTATGCGCTGAGCCTTGTTGTGCTTACCATTGGGGTTATTTCGCTCTATGTGCACAGCAGAGATTATCGTCGGCGGCATCCAGAGGTTATGTTTGACTGATTGAATTGCACTTTTGTTTGTAGTTGTCTACGCAAAAGGGTTGTAAACATAAAATCAGCCAACCCATAAAATGACGCAACGGCTGTTTAGAGCATTTTTATTTTTTGTTTTTTCAGTTTTCAGACCATTTTTTGTTGATTTGTTCATTTTATCTATTAAACCGTGAATTAGCTCAAGCCTAAATAATATGTCATACTGTATGTTGAATGTAGGCAGGAACAAGAGTAACTTGGCTAAGCTCTGGCACAGCAAAACAGTAGATGAAACAGTTGATGAATTAAAAGCAAGTATCAATGGGTTAACTTCACAAGAAATACAGCATCGCTTGATTACATATGGATCAAATGAACTTAAAAAAGAAAAAGGTAAATCGCCTCTTAAGATCCTGCTTGAACAATTCACTGACATACTTATGCTTATTCTGCTTTTTGCTGTGGTGCTTTCCATGGGGGTTGGCATCTATCAGGGCTCAATGGATGAAATGATAGATGCAACAATTATCCTCACAATAGTCATCGCCAGCGCAACCTTGGGTTTCACTCAAGAGTACCGTAGTGAAAAAGCGATGGAAGCCCTCAAAAAAATGACTGCACCAACCGCTAGTGTGTTACGCGAGGGCAAAGAAGTTCGAATTCCTGCAACTGAACTGGTGCCAGGTGACATCATTCTACTCTATGCTGGCGATAAAGTCCCAGCCGACGGCAGACTCATAGAAGAGTTCACCCTAAAAACTGATGAAGCATCCCTCACTGGCGAATCAACCCCTATGCAGAAATCAACTGAAGCATTGCCTGAGCAGACACAGCTAAACGACCGAAAAAATATGGTTTTCACTGGAACTGTCGTCGTCTATGGAAGGGGTAAAGCAATTGTAACCAGCACAGGAATGAGTACTGAATTTGGTAAAATCGCTGGGATGGTTCAAACGGCCCCTCAAGAGCAGACGCCACTTGAGAAACATTTAGCCGGCGTAGGTAAAACAATAGGTATCCTAGCTTTAACCGTTGCGATAAGCACGGGTATTATCGGCATAATCGTTGAGAAACGGCCCGTCTTTGACATGGTTTTGTGGGCCATAAGCTTAGCAGTTGCCGCTGTTCCAGAAGCCCTGCCCGCCATCGTCACTGGTGCATTAGCAATCGGTATGTACCGCATGACTAAATCCAATACCCTCATCAAGCGGTTGCCGGCAGTGGAGACGTTGGGTAGCACCAGCGTAATCTGTAGCGACAAAACAGGTACTATGACCAAAGGGGAAATGACTGTTCGCAATATCTATGTTAATGAACAATCCATCAAAGTTACCTGTATCGGCTATACCCCCGAAGGCGAATTTCAAGTTAGCGACCAAAAAATCGAACCTAAAGACGACATAAAATCGCTTCTCGAAATTGCTGTGCTCTGCAACGACTCCGAGCTCGAACAGAACAACCAAACGGGCAAATGGACAGTTAAAGGTGACCCTACTGAAGGCGCATTGATTGTTGCCGCCGCAAAAGCAAACATACGAAAAAAAACCCTTGACACAGAGCAACCACGCATAAACGAAGTACCCTTTTCCTCTGAACGCAAACGCATGACAACCATCCACACCAAAGAAGACACACAAATGGCCTACATGAAAGGCGCCCCAGAAATGGTCATGGACTGTTGTAGCCAAATCCTGATCAACGGAAAAATAGAACCCTTCACCAAAGAAAACCACACCAAATACTTCAAAGTAACTGAAAATCTATCCCAACAGGCATTACGTAATCTTGCATTTGCCTACAAAAAACTCCCAACTGATACAGTATTCATAGAGGATATGGAAAAGGACTTTGTGTTTGTAGGCATCATAAGCATGATTGACCCGTCACGACCAGAAGTCAAAGAGGCCATAGCCGTCTGCAAGAAAGCAGGCATACATGTAGTCATGATTACAGGAGACCACAAACTCACCGCTATGGCAGTGGGTAAAGAACTCAAACTCTTAGACGAAAACGCAACGGACAACCAAGTACTAACCGGTCAGGAACTTGAAAAAATAACAGATGAACAACTCGCAGACATCGTAGAGAGAGTAGTGATTTATGCCCGTACCTCGCCCGAAGATAAGCTACGCATCGTCAAGGCTTGGAAACAAAAAGATCATGTTGTCGCGATGACAGGCGACGGAGTCAACGATGCTCCAGCACTCAAGGTGAGTGACATAGGTATTGCTATGGGCATCAGCGGTACAGAAGTCTCCAAAGAAGCCGCCGACATGGTACTTGCTGATGACAACTTTGCAAGTATCGTCAAAGCTGTACGGGAAGGCAGAGAAATCTTTGAGAACATAAAAAAATACCTCACATATCTGTTGCAATGTAACGTTATGGAAATCATCGTCATGTTCGTAGCCATCATTGCAGTGCCCTACCTTGCAGGTATATTCAATCCTGGACTAAGCGCTACCACTACGGGCAGAGAAACCATAAACAGTGCCGCAATTGCTCTCACAGCAGTCCAATTGCTATGGATGAACCTTGTTACAGACAGCTTACCAGCAATCGCTTTAGGCGTTGACCCCGGAGACCCTGACTTAATGGAACGCAAACCGCGCAAATCAACAGAGAGTATCTTTAGTAAAGAGGTCAAAATCTACCTCACCGCAATGCCATTGCTTATGTCCGCGTTGTTGCTAACAGCATACTTCCTGCACACACCATGGCTAAACGAGATATCGCTGATTGAAGCCCGAACTCAGCTATTAACCGCCATGATAGTTATGGAACTGGTTATAGCGCTCTCTATGAGATCACTGAAGTATCCCGTGTTAAAGGTTGGCATCTTTAAAAACAAGTACCTCTGGTATGCGATACTGGGCTCCTTTGCACTGCAACTAATAATTCTATACGTACCTGGTCTACAGTCAATATTTGCTGTAAACACGCCAGTGTTAATCGACTGGGGTATAGCGGCACTGTTTGGAGCTATAGTATTTTCAACCTTAGAAATCGGTAAATGGATCACAAGCCGCCCAAAAAAACCAACAGGAAAAGTGTCGACCTAAGAAAATCAACCCGCTCTATTTAGGGCCACATCTTTTATGTTTTTTTCTATATCGCCGCGGAAGGTGTTTAAACGGGAAGCAACAACTACGCACCTTGTGAGAAAAAAATGCACATATTACAGGTTTATACCCATGCTCCAGAGAGTTGTCCAATAGGTAACCCAAAAAACCTGCAGATAACTATGGATTGGCTAAAAAGAGTGGACATGTTAGCAGCTAAACATAATATTAAGGTTATAGGTATATGGATTGACCGTTGGGGTCATCAAGCGTGGGCAGTTTATGATACACCTAATATGGAGGCGTTTGAGGCTTTCGAGCAGGAGCCAGAACACCTCAAAAGAGTTTCTTTCACTGATACCCAAACCAAAATCGTGACTACCTGTATGGAAACAATTTCATTTTTTGAGAGAATACAAAAAGAACACTAATTAAAAAACTAGATAAGACCTGTTTATCGATCCTTTTCTATTATATGTCTATCATCTAAGATTATCCTATCCAAAAGTAGGAACACCAAGACAACTAAATTTGTCTACATATGCTATTATGATAGGGCAATCAAAGAGGTGCCGAGGAAAAGCATAAATAGTTATTAAGTTAAAGCGGACAGCGAAAGACAATGATCACTAAACTGGCTAACCCTGCCCCCCTTGGACTTTTAGGCTTTGGTCTAACCACAGTTCTGCTCAATCTGCATAATGCAGGTTTGTTTCCGTTGGACACTATGATTTTTGCAATGGGTTTGGCTTATGGCGGCTTAGCACAGGTTATCGTGGGCGTCATGGAATACAAGAAAGGTAACACCTTTGGCACCGTCGCCTTCAGTTCCTATGGTCTATTTTGGTGGTCTCTTGTCGGTCTATTGCTTCTGCCCAAATTAACCATATTTGAGGGGCTCAGTGCACCCACAGAAACCGCCATGGCGGCCTACTTTTTGATGTGGGCAGTGTTCACTTTTGCGATGTTTTTTGGTACTCTAAAAGCGAATCGTGCATTGCAGTTCGTGTTCGCAAGCCTGTTTGTTCTGTTTTTCCTTTTGACTGTAAGGGAGCTTATGGGAAATCCCGTATGGTTTAGCACAATCACCGGTATTGAAGGCGTCATCTGTGGCGCTAGTGCCATCTATCTTGGCGTTGCAGAAGTGTTAAATGAGATACATCAAAAAACCGTTCTGCCCATCTGTCCATCGACATAAATTATTTTCTCTAATTTTGTTGTTTTGCTTTTTGGTTTAGTTCACTGATATAAATATCATAAACGTATATGTTTTTATTTCGATGAAAACGATGTAATGATGATTTAAACACAAAAATGTTGGTATTATTTGCAAAATATTTGTTTAAAAATTATGTTGAATTTGTCATAAAACAATTCCGGTGTAATGTACATTTTTTCCCGCATTCTAAAAGAGGCTCATATTCGCCTTTGTCAGTTGTTGTCACAATTCTATCACAAATCATTAAAGAAGATGGTCATACGTTTTCTATTTCACGGGATTATAATGGCAGATATTCCAGAAAATCAAAAAGGTTTAATCAACGTCCCATTCGAGCGGGGCTTCCACTTCTGCACTCACGGAGGCCGATATACAGGAATATCAGCGACAAGTCTTGCGGATCTAGCGGAGAAGCTCAAAACGATAGATAAAAACGCAATTTCGTTTCATCTTGTGCGGAATGATTTTCAGAAATGGGCAACTGACGTTCTTTTCGATGAGGAATTAGCGTGGAAAATTGACAAATTAAACGTGGATGACACTGATGCAAGAGACAAACTAGTAGAAATTGTGATGGCCCATATGAATTTTTAATCTCAATATAACTGCTATAATCCAGCTTTAACGCCATTTTCCTAGATTACCTCTGTTGTTATTCATCGCATAGAAAATACTGCGTCTATGCACCCCTTATTGGTCCTACTAAAATCGGGGTATGATTCTGTTTTAACATCATATCTCAAGGATCTCAGCCAAATCATATCGGCGAATATTGAAACGTATGATGCAATTGAGCCCTCAGATGCAATATATTCGTGACTGAATAATTATAGAAATATTTGATAGTGTGATATATTAACTGCATAAGTAACAATACTATGTTTCAAATATTTATAACACAGACCTCATACTTTAATCCAACACTATTCGGACATAATAACTGAAGTGCGATAGATGGAAAAATTCCGCTTGTCAATCCTAAACACGCAACCGCCACACCTTTACTTTGGCGGTGTTGAACGACGCATAATGGAGACAACTAAGCGGTTGCAAGGCCAAATAAATAGCGTGGTTTACTGTGGAACAAAAGCCGGCTTCAAAACAGCTACTACCGTCAATGGGGCAATAATCATTCCCTGTAACTCAACAGACATTGTTTTTCCACTGGATAATTGGTACTTTAATCGAAGTCTCATAAAAACTTCAAGCATAGATGCCGATGTTTTTGAGGCTCATGCTGTAAGCGGATATGGGTTTCCAAGAAAGATTCGACAAAGGGGCACCAAGAAGCCTTTCATTCACACAATTCATGGTGTTCTTGCAGATGAGTATGAGCAGGCAAAGCTGAATGGTTATCAAACGTTTAGTGGCAGAGTGGCGAACAATTTTATGCTACATCTTGCAAGGCTGGAAAAACAGATGGCTCAAGATGCAGATTTAATCGTGACTATAAGTGGTTATTCACTTGAGAAAATTCAGCACCATTACGGTATAGATACAGGCAAAGTCAGGATTGTGCCAAACGGGGTGGACATTGGAAGATTCAAACCAGCAAATGCTGATGCGGCTAAACAACAGTTTGGGTTAGGTACTGAGCAATGTGTGCTCTTTGTGGGTAGCTTAATTCCCCGTAAGGGACTACCGTTTTTGGTTGAAACAGCAAAAAGAGTGATTGCCAAGCGCGCGGATATCAAATTCCTGATTGCAGGTGATGGTCCACTTCGGAGAAACCTCCACGAAACTATTAAATCCGCAGGTTTGACAGCTAATTTTTTGTTTTTAGGCCAGGTCAAAGATGAGGTTCTTCCCTTGCTCTATAACTGTGCAGATGTGTTTATCTTGCCCTCTGTTCAAGAGGGTCAGGGCATAGTTTTGCTTGAGGCCCAGTCGTCAGGTAAACCTGTGGTTGCTTTTGATATTGGTGGTGTTAATGAAGCTGTTCGCAACGGGGAAACAGGGTTACTTGTGGATCGGGGTGACGTTGATGGCTTCGCAGAGGCAGTACTAAAGCTTATAGGCGATGGCGTTTTGCGTGAAAGGATGGGGTTAAATGGGCGTCGAGTTGTTTCCGAAAACTATACATGGGAACTATGTGCACAGAAAATGTTTAAAGTATACCGTGAAAGTTTAGGTGTTTGAGATGTTGACTGATTTTACGAGTTGTTCAAAATCGCGATCACTCATCCATTCTGTGCGAAGGTAGCGCCGGATGCGTTCTTCACTAAAGCCCAGTCTGCGGGCTTCTTTTGTACAATAACGATAGGCTTCAATCTCAGTGGGGCGGTTCACGTATGCATAACGTGGGTCAAAGAGTTCTTTGCCTTCCATAAACTGCTTTACATGACAAAGTTCATGGATTAGATCAAGGTAGATTTCGGTTCGGTTACCACTGTTTAGGTAGCTTCTGCTTATAACTATGTGCCCATCGTTGCCATCTACATACATATAACCGTTTAGCCAGCTTAACTCCACCGTTAGTTTACTAAGTACCTCAGTGGTTTTGTTACCGAATATTCCTCGCGCTGCAGGTATCTTATCGAAGTCTTTGAAGTATTCAAGAAACATTTTCTTTTGATTACCTATGCTCAGCGGATTCACTGGCAGATAATTGAATATACGCATTATACGAAATAGGTAGTAGTCTATGCCTGGCAAAATACCGCTCCTGTTATTTGAAGGCTGAGAGATATTCAAGTTTTAAGCCCCTGTGAACCAAATCGGAGATGTTTTCCACGCTACCTATGCTGGCATCGATGTTGTGGTGGATAGGGTGGCTCCAGAGGGCGTCGGGGGCTAGGTTGAATTGTAGCGGTACCTGCATGTTAAGAGAATATTTTTGGTTTAAGTTTTTAATAAAGCGGTTTGCATAACAGGCGTTTCGTGCGTTAGCGTAGCTTTGTAACAATTGAGACGAACCGACTGCACCAACTCCATGCCAAATTGCGGCATCCTCAGGGGAGGCTAGTGAGTAGAGGAAAAATTGTGGCGACGAGGGCATCTCGGCAAAGCTGTAATCAACAAACTTTTCTCCAGCTATACTAAACTTGTCATCGCATACGGCTACAGATATGTCTTGGGGATCTATGTCGTTTGGGTAGAGTTGGGTTGTCTTGTATGTGACGGTGGCGTCATTAAAGTTGCCGTTTTCGAAATGTAGCTTGCCTCGTGCGGCACGTTTGGAGCCATAACCCTTCTTAGAGTGGGGTATAGTTAAAAGTGTGGTGCGTTTATTCATGCTTCGCCCCATACACTTGTAGGCCTCTTCCACTGCAGAGTAGTCCTGATTACTTTCACTTATTATGTAGTGGAGTGATCCGTTTTTTTCTTCTGCCTTTAGCGTGGAGAGGGGCATGCGTAAGCTGTACAGCGAGAGATCCATGTCGAAAAGTTTGGAAAGTTCTGATAATTGATGGTATTTGATTGAATCTACAAAATCAATGTATGCGTCGTTGTTTGAATTGAGCGTCTTAGCGATTAATTCTGTCTCTTTTTTTGAAATCAACGAGCCGTTATATTTTTTGGTGTAGGTCTCATCAATTTTTAATCCATCAGTTGTGGCATTTGCGGCGGGAATCGCGCTTTGTCCACTGTCTATAATTGATTGTTTGAGCGGATTCATAGAGTAGCGGTCGAGTTCGACATCGTCGGTATTTAGTAGAAAAGGCACGATATATCCCTCTGGAGGCTTTCTGAGTGCTTCCAAGAGCGCTGATGTATCATCCTGAGTAGGTGTGTGTAGTCCATGCTCAAAGTAGTAGTTAGCGCAGGCGGCAAGCAGGCGGGTTCCGATGATTCCTTGAACTTCTTCAACTGTGAGCTGTGGATTAGCGTATTCGACAGATCCACGAATGTAGAAGTGTTCAGTCTCAAATGGCACCGACACCTTTTTGTCGTTAACATATTGAAATAGTGTAACTTTACGCTTTAGGTTCTGTCCTTTCACAGTCAAAGCACCTTCAACAAGTGCTTTCACTGTTGAGAAAGATGAAGCCAAAAAAGCTTCAAGCAAAAATTTGCAGTGCGCTTCCATAAATTATCCTCTTTCTAATGATTCAGTCAGGTATATACAATTTTTTGTGCTTGATTTCCCTAAAAACATTCTTGAAACAAAAAAAACTTCATTAAAGCCAGTTTCAAGAAATATACTAGAGATAACGGTGTCTTTTTTTGGGATTACTGTGTAGACACATTTTGCGGCTAGTTCGGTTAATATTGATTTAACAAGAGCGATTGCGATATCGCTTCGGTGTTGCTGGCAGATTAAGGGTCCAAGCCATGCGGCCTTTTCGTAAACTGTAGCCGTTGCGTACCCTAAAATTTCGCCGCCTTCGGATACATAGCAACTTGTGTTGTTTTTGTCAAGGATTATGGATTCAAGCAGTTTTTTCCGGGTGCCGCCAAAAAAGTGCGTATCAAATTTTAATATGGCCGGTAATTCAGATTTACCTATACGCGGCAGAGTTTTTGCGGTGACTTTGGGAAGGTTTTGAGTGTGGAGGACAGAGAAATCTATGTCATGCCTAAAGCCTAATTCGCTGTAGAAACGCAAAAGATGGGGGTACGCATAGAGGCCCACTGTTTCTACGCCTTTATTGTGCATATAGTTTATTGCGTGAGTGATAAGCTTGCTCCCGGCGCCCCTTTTACGGTATTCTTCTTTAACGATGAGGTTACCAAACCAGCCGACTTTACCATAACTAATGCATGTTGCTATACCTACACGTTTGGTGTCATCAAGCAAAAGAAAACAGCCATTGGGTTCTAATGAAGACATAAATTCGAAATCTTCGGTAGCCATATTCCACTCCATAGTGTTAGCTATTTCAACGGCGAAAGCATAATCGGGTTCAGAGAGCACTTTAATATTAAACATACAGCATAGTTTGTAGCCGCTTCCGGCAATTAAGCCTGTTGTCAAGGGGTTATTAGCATCTTTTTGGATTGTGTATATAGCCAACAACAAAGTGTTTTATTTTCCAGTTCCCAAACGGTATTGTTTTTGGTATCTGTTCTCAAATTAGGCTCAGGTAGGAGACGAATTTAGGTGTTTTTTGGGAGAAAAATCAGAAAGCGTGTTTTTGTTCTATCAGCAATCTGGATTATGCTGTTGATATTAGTGTTATCGGCCATGTCACTACTTGAAGAAACGTTAACTAATCATCCGGATAGAAACACACTTTCAAGTTTAGGCTGGGCAGGATACATCGTTTCAAGCAATTATGACCAGCAATGTGAAATCACAAGCGTCAGCGCGTCATGGACCGTGCCACAGGTTAACACTACCTCAGGAGACGGTTATTCTTCAGCTTGGGTGGGTATCGGTGGACAGATTGATAAAACCTTGATTCAGATTGGAACAGAACACAATGTTCATCGGGGGGAGGAGATGTATAATGTATGGTATGAGATGCTTCCCGATTATGCCATTCGAGTCGAGAATTTCACCTTGTCTCCTGGCGTTAGAGTAAGCGCATCTATAACGCTCATAGATCCAGAAACCAACGAATGGAATATGCAGATAATTGATCTAACTAACGATAAAACCTTTGACCAAAACTTTGTCTACAACTCGACCCGTTCTTCAGGCGAATGGATTGTGGAGCGGGCAATGGTAAACGGCCAAATCACAACACTCTCAGATTTTGGATCCATAACCTTCAACAACTGTCAGGTTGATGTAAATAACGACAGCGGTGTCATCAGCAACTTTATTCATTCCCGAGTTCACATGACAAATCAGCAGTTCGCCACATTAGCTTCTGCCTCAACACTTAACGGTGATGGCGAAGGTTTCACCGTTAGATATGCCCCGCACATATAGCACCCATAGTTCTCCATCTAAAGCCCTCTTCTGCGAAGCTCCCTTCTTGCCCTACATTAAGAGGAACTCCAAGAATGGCTATGGAGACTTTCGCTGATTATTAAAAACCATATCACACTTTTTGGGAATCATTGATTAACATGTTTTTATAGTCTTTTGGCGTATTTTGCGTTACGGTAATAGATTTGATTGCCCCAACTGAAGCTGACCAATCTCAATCCACTCTATCTCCAAACTATACACCGTTGGAGCTCGAAAAAGAAATCCGAGAATTCTGGATCAAAAACCAGATCCGCCAAAAACTTGAAGCCCTCAAAGATGCCCCCAACCTCAAAGGCAACATAGGCTATGTTGAGGGTCCACCTACACTCAACGGTATCCCCCATATCGGTCACGCCCGCGGACGCATTATGAAAGATATCCGCTATAGATGGAAAACTATGGAAGGTTACTACATGCCGTTTTGGGCTGGATGGGACTGTCAAGGTTTACCCGTTGAGCTCGAAGTTGAGAAGCTCTTGGGTGTACGTAACAAGCGGGAATCCATTGAGAAATATGGAATGGAACGCTTCATTGAGGAATGTAAAAAAGCAATTATGCGCTACCATGCTATGTGGCTTGAGGCCGACAGCAAACTTGGTATAGCCATCAATCAAGACAAGGCATATTGGACCTATAAGGACAGCTATATCGAACGGGAATGGCAGATACTCAAAGCTGCGTGGGATCAAAAGTTACTCGAAGAAGGTCATTATGTTGTTGCCTACTGCCCTGGGTGTCAAACTAGTCTCAGTAGTGCCGAAGTCGGCTACGAAGGCAGCTACAAAGAAGTTGAGGATCCTAGTCTCTACTTTAAATTCAAAGTCACAGGCACACAAAACGAGTATTTCTTGGTATGGACTACCATGCCATTCACAGTTATAACCGATACATTGCTTGCGGTACAGCCAAATGCGGAATATGTTAAAGTCCAAGTCGGTGATGAAGTGTGGATTATGGTGCGGCAACGTGTAGAAGCTGTCATGGCTGATCTAGAAGTCGTTAAATATCAAATCATAGAGGCCCTGCCTGGAAAGGACCTAGACGGCCGGGGCTATGATTATCCTCTAAAGGATGTAATTCCTAAACAGGCAGAACTTGAAACTAAACATCCTCTGGTTCATCATGTTGTTGGGGAAGACTTTGTCGATGTAGATACTGCCACAGGTGTTGTGCATCTCTCACCGGGTAATGGTGAAGACGACTTTTGGGCCGCTAAGCGTAGAGACATTCCTATCTTTGTACCCTATGATGATGAAGTTAAATTCACCAACGATGCGGGTATTTTTACAGGTGTATTTGCTCGCGATGCGGATATGTTGGTTGTTGAGGAACTGCGCAATCGCAACAGTTTTGTTAAAGTAAAAAAAATCAAACACGAGTACCCTACCTGCTGGCGTAGTCATCATAAACTCGTTTGGCTTGCGCGTAAAGAATATTTTTTGCGCACAGATAAAATAAACTCGAAAGTACTTGCGGCAGCAGAGAAAGTCGAGTACTTCTATGATGAACCAAAAAATCGCTTTTTGGGTTTTCTCAAAGAGGGCAAGCCGTGGTGTATCAGCAGGGAACGCATCTGGGGTGCACCATTACCGATGTGGACATGTGAAAAATGCGGTAACAAGCACTTGGTTGCAAGTAAAAAGGAGTTGCTTGAATCTGCACAGGAACCAATTTCGGCAGATTTTGAGTTGCATAAACCCTGGGTTGACCGTATTACATTGAAGTGTGAGAAATGTGAAGGTACGATGCGGCGGGAAGATTTTGTGCTTGACACTTGGCATAATAGTGGTGCCTCGCCGCATGCGCGCTTTACCGACGAGGATGAAGCGAAATTTGTGCCGGCTGGGTTTCTGACGGAGGGGATTGATCAAACAAGGGGCTGGGCAAACTCGCTTCTGCTCGAATATGTCATTTTAACTGGTAAATCCATCGCGCCCTACAAGGCTTTTCTGTTCCAAGGCCTAACACAAGACGCTAAAGGCAGAAAAATGAGTAAGAGTCTTGGTAACGTCATACAGACCACTGAGTTGCTGTCTAAAATAAGTGCGGATCTTTGCCGTTTCTATATGATGCGCAAAACTTCGCCGCTTGATTTCATGAGTTTTGACGCTCAAGAACTCAGTCGTCGAAGCTATCAAGTGCTCTCAACGCTCTACCATCTAAGCCGTTTCTTTAGTGAAAACGCGGCATTCGATGGATTTAAACCCCAAAAATACTCACTGCTGTGGGCCTTAGCTGCTGGCAAGCTTCAGAATGCAGATCATTGGTTGCTCTCAGTGTTACAAAATAAAATCGAAGAATATACCCATAATCTAGATAGATGTGAATTCAACGCCGCCGTCGCTGTCCTTGAAGACTTTGTCATTGAAACCCTCAGTAGACTCTATGTGCCCATGATCCGCAAGGAACTCTGGACAGATGAACCTGAAACGTTTGAGCGCCGTCAAACTATTTATGCGCTCCTGCATCATACGTTAAAAACAGTTACCCTGCTCTTCAACCCCGTTACCCCATTTCTAAGTGAGATGCTACACCAAAAAATCTATCGCCCACTAGAACCTAATCTGCCTGAATCAGTAAACTTGACCACCTGGCCCATCCCAGACCAAAAACTGTGCAACAAAAACCTCGAAAATCAGTTCGTTTTGCTCTTAAAGACAGTTTCCATTTCTTTTGCCGCGCGTCAGCAGGGAAAACTCAAACGTCGCTGGCCATTGAGCAAAGCAATTGTTGTTGCACCAAAGAAAACTCTAGATGCACTCAAAGATCTCGAGGAGCTGTTTCTGGAGCAGACCAACATTAAATCAGCTGAATACATCCAAGAAGTCCCTGAATATATAGAGAGCGAAACCTGGGTTTCCCGGCAAGAAGATGATATCACAGTATTTATCAGCAGACAACGTGACGATACCCTACTAGGCGAGGGTATCATGCGGGATTTAGCCCGTCGAGTTCAAGCGTTGCGTAAGGAAATGGGATTTGTACCCACTGAAGTACTCGAATCAGTTCACATAGCGGAACTAGATGCAGAAAGCGCGAATCTGATTGAACCCTATTTGGAAGCTATGGGTGGATTAGTTCGTACTCGAAAAGTGTATCTGCACACAAACCGTAGCGAAGTCGAAACACAATGGCATGAATCAGAACTTGACGGTAAAAAAATATTCATAAATCTACATTAGGTGATAAAATGACTGAAAAAAAACCGAGTCACCACAAATGTCCTCACTGCGCCTGCATTTTTTTAACGCAAGCAGACCTACAAAAACACACCGCCACCTTTGGCGCGATTAAAGATCAGCATGAACAGAAATATAAAAAAACCCATGATAGACTCGAATTTGGTTTTAGTGATGAATAATTTCGATGTCTGCCATGTTAGATTAAAGTAACTATTTTCGCAGGGATAGGCATCAGTTTCTGACATCAGCTACCTCAAAATTATAGCGATGGTTTGGGTGCGGCCAAATTAAGCATATTAGGATTTTATTAGAAAGAAGAAAAGGGTAGAAAGAGATTGTTAGCGGCAGTTGTTTTCTGGAAGAATCTTTAAGATACGGAGGATCTTGTGGAATTCTTCTTCTTGGAGTGAGGCGCGGCGTCCGTTTGCGTAGAGGTCTTTGATGGTGTCAACAACTGTTGCGACTGTCGCATCATCGGGTTCGTTGCCTGTTAGTTCTTTTATTTTGTGTTTTATGATTCCTTTGCCGCTTTGTTTACCTATGGTTAAGCGGCGTGAGTTGCCGACTAGTTCTGGCGGGTAGGGTTCATAAGTCCAAGGGTCATTGAGAACGCCGTGAGTGTGGATGCCGGATTCATGGGCAAACCCATAGTCTCCGACGATGGCTTTGTTGGGGGGTACGACAAACCCTGTTGCTTTACCGATGTAGTTTGCGGTGTCTTTGAGTTCATTGAGTCTACCCTCGAAGTGTTTGATTCCCCGTTGCAGATAGAAATTAAGCAGGATTTTTTCGGTTTCAGCGTTACCTGCGCGTTCTCCTATGCCTAAGAAAGTGGTGCTAGCGTAGACTTTGTCAAATAAGCCATCTGCGGCTTGGATAGCGGCCATGGTATTACCGACTGCATTGCCGAAGTCGTCGTGTGCATGAATTTCGAGGGAGGCGATTTTGGTTTCTTTTTTAATTGCAACTACTTTGGCGGGTATGCCGTTTGGCAGGGGTGCATTTAGGTCGGGTAAACCTATGCCCACAGTGTCGCAGAGTCGGTAGCATTCGGCGCCTGCATCTGCTATGGCGTTGATAAATTTTCTTTCAAACTCCCAATCAGCCCGGGTGCTGTCTTCACCATGCACAAACGTGCGGAGGCCGCAGGTTTTTGCGGCGTATTCGGTTACATCGACGACGTTGGCTAAAATCTGCTCTGCGGTTTTTTCGGGCCATTTGGCTCTGAAATGTATGAATGAGACGGGGTGAGATATGCCGACTTCTTTGAAGCCACATTTTACCGCGCTGTCTATGTCTTCTTTGACTGCTCTGCACCAGCCTGCAACGCGCATATCAAGGTTTTGATCTAGAATGAGTTTGGCGGCGTATTTATCAGGTTCTTGGTAGTGGAATACTTCTATACGTCCAACGCCTAGGTCACAGAGTAAGCTAGCAACTTTCGCGGCGTCTCTAGGTCCTACTGCTAAGCCAGGCATTTGAATGCCGTCACGGAGGGTAGTATCGTCTATTATGGCTTCAGTTTTTAGGGGGGGCATTTTGAAGAAGAAATCTTTTATGTCCATTTTATGCTCTCCTTTGTCTAGTTTTGCGTTTCTCCTTACGCCTTTATAAGGGTAATTACGTTTATATATCGTTGATAAAGTTTCTGGTATTATTTGTGTACCTTGTTCAAGAAATATTAGACTTAATCTTGAGATGTTTTATCATAAGTCAAATTAAATCTTTACATATGTCTATTAAAAGTTGGAAAAAAGTGCCTTAAGTGTCCCTGAAACAGATAACACATGTACTGATGCCTCAAAACCAGCCACAGAGGTAACAGTAGCCAAACTCGCTCTCATGGATGGCAAAGACGCAAGCGACACCCGCACCACTACAACCTTATGTATTGAATCAAAATCAATCAATGACAATCCAGTCAAACTTGCACCAATTTCGCCATAGAGCTTGGTTATAGAATCCCAAAGTGCATCCATAAATTCCCGCTCGCTTGGCAACCCCGCGCATTCCAGTTGTAGTGCTAAATAACGGCGTTTTGTACGTTTCACTGTGCTCCCGCTCCCTTAATTAGGGTTATACCGGGTGCCACAAACTTGGCGTGTAACTTTTCGTGGTTACGCTCTATGAGTGCATTTGGATTTGTGGACACTGCATCTAGGGCTTCAGTTTCGTTCAACCCAAATAAATAACAAAGGCTAGCTAGGTCTTTTGGCATGCGCATTAGACGTGCCTCTGAGACGCCGCTTGAGACCACAAGGGGTACCTGAAATTCTCGCGCAATTGCAACTTCACGGCGCAGATTGGAAAGTAACCTCACACGCGGAGGACCTTCCAAAACCAGCAGAGGCTTAACATCCACTTCAAGTGCGGCTAAACCTGCGCTGGCTAATTCAGCTTCGGCGCGGTCAAAAAAACGTTTATGGTAGTCTAGGCTGGGGAAGCTCAGCAGGTCTACTCGGCGGTCTTTGGCAGCTTGCCGGGCAATCTCTTTGTCGTCACAGCTGATACAGATGATTTCAAGTCTACGCCTGCTTTTACGAAGAAATCGCATCAAGTCTTCGGTGTTGCGGGGTTTAAAATCCACTCGGCTAACAAAATCCAATCTAACCTGATTGCAGGCGGCTTTTAGCATGGCTATTTGTTTGTCTTCGAACTGTGCAGGGAGGGGTATGCTTATAGCGTGGTAACCAAAGCAGGCGGCACGTTCGATTAGACCCTGGGTCATAAGCATGTCTTTGGAGTTTGCCCTAAGGTGCAGATCGATACATCTACGTTTCATGGCAGTAACCTAGACTGCTTAACTAACTCTAGAATTTCTCCGGTGGTTCTATTCTTAAAATGGATTTTTAGGTGGATGGGGTCATTTTGGGTAAATTTGAGTAAGCCCAAAATTGCGGCTTGTTTATCAAACCGTAAATATAGGTTGCCTTTCTCGAGGTGTAGTTTTATGTCTTGGTTTAATTGTTCTTTGTCAAGTGTGTTTAGGTCGTTGCCTAATTTTTCAAGCACTAAAGGAAGGAGTTTACGCTCGGTTAGTTTAGCGGTGAATAAAATAATGGGGTTGGTGTGGTGTCCTGTTAATTTGGTTTTTTGGAAGATGAGGGTTTCTTGAAGTTCAGCGGGAAACAAGTTTTTTGCTGCGCATTCAACTTTACCTGCATCTTCGGTTGCATGTGCTGACACTCGTATGTCAATGTAGCCTATGGGTAGTTTAGAAGACATTTGTCGTCGAGTGTTTTGTGTGTATTAGATCCTTTTAGCTTTACGGTTTTTTAGTGTGTGCTTTGATGGCTTGAATGTTTTGGTCATGCTGACTTTTGCGGCGGACATCAACAGGTAAACCGGCTTTTTTAGCCTGTTGTTTACTAACACCGGCGGCTTTGAGCTCGTTTATGCTAAAGCCCCTGCCTTGTTTCTGTTTACCGTTGGGTTTAATGAAAGAGGGTTTGATATGATGCATTACTGTGGCCCATCTCCTTTGCGTTGGCGTTTTACGCCATGGTGCTTCTTTGCACCTTTACGATGACTTGGACGAACTTTTTCTGCCCCGGCACCGCGATTATGCAAGCCACGGACGTTTTTGCCTGCGCTAGTCATGCTACGGAATACACGGTTTGTGTGCTGTTTTTCAGTTATCCAGCTGATGTCTTTATCAGTTTTTATGGTTGGCGCGTTGGGGTCAACGAGGATAACTTCAAACCATTTGTGTCTACCGTCTTCTCCAACCCAGTAGCTATTGAGCACTTCAAGGTTAGGAAAGTGTTTTGCGGTGCGTTCTTCCGCGATTAATCTGATACTTTTTGCGGGTTTAAATTTGCTAACACCCATACGTTTAGGGCGTCTGCCAGAGCGGGGACGAACTTTGCGCAATCCGCCTCTGCGGACTTTGGTACGGGCAACTATAAAACCTTGCTTGGCTTTATATCCTAATTTACGGGCTCGATCGAGCCTTGTGGGATTCTCTATTCTAAGGGTAGAGGGTTGCTTGCGCCACTGGATTAACCGCTGACGCATTAAATCGTCAACGAAGCTTTCCTCAGGCTTTGCCCATTCTTTAGCAATATATTTGTATGCCATTTTGTTCACTTTTGTCTTTTGTTTTTTTGTTTACGGTTCAGCCTTTCGGCCACATCCCAGCGGACAAGATTGTCCGCCTGCAGTTCTCAACCAACAGCATGCAGTGAAATAAATCTTTTTGCCTCTGCAAATGATTGAGTAGCCAAAAAGCATGTTTTAGATGAACCCCTCGAGGTTTGAATTATTATGCATGGATGAATCAGAAAATACGCCGAGACAGACCTAAAATAAGTGACCACGTTTGATCATACAGACCGTTAGTTTTCAAGTAATTGTGATTTGGAACGGATTTTTTGCTTTAGACTGTAAACGAATGCGAGAAACCAAAATATCACCGTTGCCCAGCCAAACATAAATCCCACGATATTTCCCAACAGATAATAGGCCGCCTCAAAACCTACAATGGAGACAAACGTCAAAAATGAGCCGACTATGCTAAAGCCCCGTAGATAATTACGGTTCCTAATAACTGCTATTAGCATACAGAGTAGCGCAATAAAGTTTATGACCCCAGAAACATCCAGTAATAGATTAACAACTGCTAAAGTTTCCATTTTGTTTCGTTCCCAAGCCAAACAGGGTGTGCTTTAACTTAAGGTTGCCGCAACAACAAGCTCTGGGACGTAAAATGCCTTAAAAACATCGAAGGCCATTAATGTGCATCCGCGAAAGGAGAGGGGTGAGAAAATAAGAATGATTTCGCGAGATTGCGACGGCTGCGGCTTGCAGAAACCCTGCATTAAACGTTTCCGCAAAGTAAATTTAGGTGAAAAAGTTTACTGTCCAGACGGCACAGCCCATCTAGTGGATCAAGCAAGCTTGGCATAAACCAACCTAAGGAACAGATAACTGTTCCAACCTCATTTTGTTTTGGTGCCAGTAGGAATCAATTATGGGAAAATAATATATAGCCTAACAGCAACGTGTGCTAAAGAGGAATGAAGTTGAAGGCATTTACGGCGATCGTTATAGGTACATTTTTTCTTAGTGTTTTTCTATGTTTCAGCTTAGTTTCAGCTCTTGGATCAAACGAGGCTACAGCTTCGGTACAATGGTCAAAACCATCACCACCGATCGGTGAAAGTGTAACAGTTACATTTACTTTCCAGAGCAACATTCAAGGGCAGTTACAGATAGCCGCTATAGGTATACATGGAGACTGGATGCCTGCAGACAGTTTTGCTGGTCCTCAATTTATTTCAAGCCCTGTCACAATTACAAGCATGGGTAGTCACACTTTTGATCCTTATGTACTTTCGTTCCCGATGACCACCACCCCGGGTACATACACTTATTTTATCGGAGTTGACGGATATGACTCTTCAGGTAACGCATTCTCGTGGGACTCACAAAAATATACTATAACAATTAGTCCCCCCAACACAAGCACCACATCATCTCCCTCCCCGCGTCCAACAAACACCGGGTCCCAAGGAAATTCTAATGGCAATATATTAACAGCTATTGTCGCTATAACCGTCATAGCAGTCATTGCTGTAATCTTTGTGGCGCTCTTTATGTCACGCAGAAGAGGCAATGCAATCCCCGCTTCAGCATCTCAGTCAGCTAATGATCAATCGTGGCCGCCTGCACCAGAAGAGGAAACTAATGATTCCCAACAAAACAATGATTCCCAACAAAACTTTGACATTTAATTCAGCCGCTAATTTGTTTAACAGAGAGAGGCATTAAAAGGCTTTATATCCAAACATCTTTTAATAACGGTTACTATAAGGGCGTATCTTGCTACCTCCTGAATATCGGCCAGCCCAAGTGGGTATAGCAATTATCATTTTAGGTATAGTTGTTCTGCCGTTCCTTCTAAGTGTTCAAGCCCAAAATACAATCAATTTTCTGCCTACAGACACTTTTAGTATCCCCGAGCTTGATGGTTCCATCAACTTTGCCATAAATGGTTCCTGTAGATCGGCAGTTTTAGAAAATAACACTTGGATTTTCAGGGGATTGGTACTTAATAACTCTCAAACTCGAGGAAACCTCCAAATCTCCACCGATAACTCTAATATAACAATCACTGATTTTCGCTCCAACAGCGCGTTTGGACGCAGTCAATACTTGAGGTACATATCAGAAGGGCAAGGTGTCCAGATAATTAATTTTGGAATCAACAGCACAACTAATGCCGCTGATTGGATGGTAACTCTTAATCGAACCCAATTTCTAACTGCAGGTGAAGGTTGGTATCTCCAACGCGACAATACAGTAGTCGTTAATGGACAAACAGGCAACATAACGGTGATACATTATACCTACGACGACCCCAACAATAGCAATCTGCCCTTCTATGAACAACATTCGGTTGCGCTCACAATTGGGGTAGTGATCACCGTCACCATTTTAGTAGCTGCATTAATAAGCATCAAAACAAGGCGATAAACAATGTCTGCGGTAACCGAAAACTCACCATTCATCGTCATACCCCTCTACATAGTGATTGTGATAATCAGCGCTATCTTTATTCTTAAGCTTACCAAGGATAAAACCCGAAAAATCAGCTCATTAAGGCTCATTATTCAAATAGCCGCAGTTGTCGCCATCTTTATGGGACTCATTTTAGGTCCTTTTAATGTACCGCTTTTTCAACCGCTGGGGCCCACACCCAGGGATCATCTCATCGGCGCAGACTTTTTAGGCAATCAGTTTCCTGATGGCATCTCCTTTCCAGTTCTAGCATGCTACTACCCTAATGGGCGCACAGTAACCTGCCCAATTTGGCAGCTTCAAGCATACATTTTTCCGTTTTGGAATCACTCCCGTGGTTATGATGTTCTTTACTCTACCTCGGGATTGGAAAAAATCGGCATCGTAGTGGGTTTGGTGGCGGCGGCAGCCATAATACTGGGTCGCTCTGTCTGCGGTTGGCTTTGTCCTTTTGGATTGTATCAGGATGTGCTAACGCGGATTCGTAAATCGGCGCGTCTGCGGCATCTAAGTTTTTCGGATAAAAATAGCGTTAAACTTGGCCAAGCACGATATGTTATAATTGCCATATTTCTCTTGCTGAGCGTTATTTTCGGTTCATACGCTATATTTGGTACCGAACTCGTTCCTGGAACCATTCCGGGTGGACCACAAGGAACCGAAGCGGGGTTAGTAGGTAAAATCAACGAACCTTTCTGTCTGGTCTGTCCTGCAAGGCCTCTGTGTGTTCTAGCAGAATGTGCGGTGGGAGCTATGAAATACAGCTATGTTTCTCAGATAACCTATGGTCCACTTTGGATAGAGGGTTTCTATATATCGTCCATAAACATAGCGGTTCTTATCGCAGTTACCATTTTGGCTTTGGCATACCGGCGGTTCTGGTGTCGTATCTGTCCACTGGGTGCTATAACAGGGTTTTTCAGCACTTTTAAACCCTTTAAGAATATCGCGCTTACCAAACTTGAGAAAAACCAGCAAAAATGCACCAAATGCGGCGTTTGTAAACGTGTCTGTCCCACACAAGCAACAGCGATGTATGACATGAAAGGCGGCGATGTCACCGAATCCCGATGTATGCTCTGTGCAAGATGCATAGAAATCTGTCCCTATGAGGGTGCATTAAAGATGACTTTTGCCAGGAAAACTTTAGCCGAATCTCAAAATTGGTTGCAGAAGGACAAATAAGCATGTTAGACCAGGCAGATAGGCGCTTTTTATGGGCTGAGCGAAAAAATGGTTTATCTGTTTTCTGGTAGGTTTCAGTAGTTCTCATCGGAAAATAGTCTGCCGTATTTAAATACATTACATAAAACGCTAAACTTATTAAAAACCAGATGAAAACTCAAAGAAAATTTTCGAAAACTAATATTGTGACTATTGTCTAAACTATTTACAAAGGTAATAAATACTACATACAACGATAATCAATTACCCCAACAATCTCAACACGTTATGATCGATTTTGAATTATTGGATTTCAAAATTAATTAGACCAAAACTTAGATGACCACCAAATACCAGAGCAATTTAACTGTGTCTTATAGGTTGGGTGATTTTTTAGCAGATACAACCTGCGGTATTGTGTTCAGTTGCTGGATCAAAGGTTATCTTCCGGCAGATAAATGCTAGTGATTCTTCAGTGAAGTTGAGTGCGCTTTGGCCGTCAGTGGTTAGGCGATAGATTTTTCTTGGGCGTTCGCAGGACATGTCCCATTTGCTGTCGATAAAGCCTTTTTTCTCAAGTACGC
>WQVG01000013.1 GCA_009781675.1 Candidatus Bathycorpusculum acetigenes
CAGGGTTGTGATGTTACTGTTGATGGCAAGCAGGGTGCTGATGTGACTATTGATGGCGTTCAGGGTTGTGATGTTACTGTTGATGGCAAGCAGGGTGCTGATGTGACTATTGATGGCGTTCAGTTCCCCAATGTTTACCTTGGGTCTGAAGATCCTGAAGATCCAGCGAGCATTGCACACGGCAAATATACACCCCCAAGACCATAAACAATCGTAGTGCATAAATCGTGAAAGGCGCACAGCCGCCTTTTTCTTTATTTTTTTTTAAAATTCAAACATTTTTCCGGCAGATATATCTCTATACCCTAAACTCAAGCATTATGTTGCATTTCTACAGAAACCTAAAATCTAAAACTCAAACCAATAACCACTAGCCCTTCTAGTTGCTAAGACTTACCCTTGCGAGATTTACTTGGTGTAAAACAACACTAATTAGTCAATATCAATTCGTAACCCATTAAGAGGCGGCATCTAGTTGTCTCTCAGTTTTTATTCATTTATTCAAGGTAAATCCGGCTACAATAACCCTCTACTCATCTTCTTCACAGTAAGAAACATCTGAGTACATAGTGGTATGGTAAGCATAAGAAATTAATTTCTAGTAGCTGTAGTGTGTGTTGAGGAAATACTCTCTTGCCTATCTTACCTATAGATACCCGGCGTTATGGCACCTCTGAGTTGCTCGAGATCTTTGATGAAGAAAATCGTCTGCAGAAACTGCTCGACGTAGAAGCTGCTCTTGCATTGGCACATGCCAAAGTTGGCACTATACCCCAAACAGATGCACAGAAAATTGCAGAGATGGCCTCTACTAGATATGTGAAGGTAGAACGCGTCAAGGTCATCGAGAAAGAAATCAAACATGACCTAGCCTCGATGGTTCGGGCATTATCTGAGCAGTGCGGCTCAAGCGGTGCCTATGTGCACTTGGGCGCAACTAGCTATGACATCGTAGATACCGCAAATGCTCTGCAACTAAAAGACGCCCTATCAGTCATTGGAAAAAAGCTTGTTGAGTTCAAGGGGGTTTTGCAGAATCAAGCAGGCGTATACAAGGCAACAGTTATGATTGGGCGGACTCACGGTCAGCATGCTTTGCCCATCACTTTGGGTTTCAAGTTTGCGGTTTGGGGTTATGAAGTTAGTCGCCATCTGCAACGGCTCGATGAATGCAAAAAACGGGTGTTGGCAGGAAAAATCAGTGGTGCTGTTGGTACACAAGCTAGCTTGGGTGAGCATGCTTCTGAGATCCAAGCCTTGGTCATGGAGCGGCTTGGTTTATCGGTTGCTGAGATCTCAACGCAAATTGTGCAACGTGACCGTTATGCTGAGCTCATAGGTCTATATGCCCTGGTTGCTTCGTCGCTGGAGAATTTTGCCACTGAAATCCGCGAGTTGCAGCGTCCTGAAATCGCCGAAGTCTTTGAATCATTTGAAGCCAAAAAACAGGTTGGCAGCAGTACCATGCCTCATAAGCAAAATCCTGAGATCTGCGAACGTGTCTGTGGTTTAGCCCGCATCGTACGTAGCCTCGAGTTGCCGGCGCTGGAAAATATGGTGACTTGGCATGAACGTGACCTAACTCAATCCTCCGCTGAGCGCTTCATACTGCCCCAATCCTCGATTTTACTCGACTACATTTTAAGTCTTATGATTAACCTGATTGCTAATCTCCGTGTCGACAGTCACCGTATGCTACAAAACCTCTCAATCACCGGCGGCCGATCAATGTCAGAATCCGTCATGATGGCTCTGGTCAAAAAAGGCGTAAACCGGCAGCAAGCCCATGAACTACTCCGCCAACTCACCATCAAAAGCACAACCGAGAGTAAACCCTTCAAGCAGGTGCTCCTCGAAGACCCATTTGTCAGCCGCCAGCTTACCGAAACAGAAATTGATACAGCCCTTGATCCCAAAAACTATTTGGGCACAGCCATCCAGCAGGCAGAACACTTCGCAAAGAGTCCCTAGAACTCCAAAAGACCCCTCTGTTGGATCTCCTGCGATGCTTTGGCGGCAGGTGAGGGGCTATCCCAATCGTCTTTTTTAACATACCCCCCGATTTGCTCTTTGATTTTTTTGGCTAAGCGTGGACCCACAGATGGCAAGGCTGTAAGTTCCTCAATTGAGGCCTGTTTGAGATCCTCCACAGTTTGAAAACCGGCATTAAAGATTATGCGGCCACGAACTCTGCCCACTCCCTCCAAAGCGACAATCGGCATCAACTCCTGCTTTATACCCATAGACACCCGCTCAACCAATTCACTACTAAGCGCCGTTACCTCTTTGTTTTTATCCGCAATTACCGGTGCGAGTCTCTCAATGGCGTGGAGAAGCCACTTCGCACTCTCGATAGTGCGATAGAGGTCACCGGGTTGAACGTTGAAGTGCTCCAAAAGTTTCTCCTCAGTGGCCTCCTCTATCCAAGTATTGAGCACCATAGCCATTTTGACCTCTCCTAAAAAGTCAGCATAACCGATATGATCACCATGCTGGTTAGGAATTTCTACTAACAGCTCCGGCTGATGCTCCTCAACAGCAATCTCAAGTTTTTCCATCTCCCGTTGATACGGTCTCATAATCGGTCCCATATCGGGGGTATGTGCAATGAGCTGAAGAAGACTAAACTCTGTGAGCAACGCAGGCTTAGACTGCAAGGCGTCACGGATAATTATGCCGCTTAGTGGATCAATATAGAGCTCACTTATCCGCTTGCCCAACTTGGTCGCAACTATACCATCACCAGCCACATATATCATCTCTTCATCATGCAAAAACCGCAAAATCTTTGATATGACATTTTGAATAGCTTTAATGTCGTATTGGTAGGCATAGAAGGTTTTGCGGAAAAACTCATAGATCTCCTCTTTGGTATGAGCGTAATCGCTGGCAATGGTTGAGAGAACATGTGTACGGAGAATTTTCTCCACAGCAAGCCGCGACCAAATCCGCTCGGGTTTGGCTAAAACATAGTTCTCCATAACAAAATCGGCTTCATCGGCGGTTTTAGCCACAATGACCGATTCGCCAAACTTGTCATATTTTGGTCTGCCCGCTCGCCCTGCCATCTGTTTGTAATCCAAGACGGGAATGGGATAGTTGCCCAATCCTGCTTCGAAACGGCGGTAGTCTTGGATTATGACTGTGCGTGCGGGTAAGTTAACCCCCCAAGCCAGTGTTGGTGTTGCGGTTAAAACCTTAATTTTTCGATCTTTGAACCCTTGCTCGATAATGGTTCGCTGGGCCCCGGATAAACCTGCATGGTGATAGGCAACTCCACAGCGTACCAACCCTGCGAGTTCTTCTCCTATTTGTGTGTGTTCTCCTGCCTCCAAAATCTTGTGTGCCTCCTTCTCAAGTGCACCTTTTGTTTGTTCTTCGAGGCTTTTTTTGACTATTTTTGAGCCGGATTTGGGTACAAGTATCTTGTCCATGTGGCTGGCAACTTGTTTTGCGGCGGAAACAGCGTTTTTGCGTGTAGAGGCAAAAATTAAGGCTTGGCCGCCATTGCGCAGAGTGTTTAGAACCATGTTGATGGTTGTTATGCGGGTTTCCTGTTCGATTTTGCGGCGTTCTCCCTCTCGGTACTGGATTTCATCTTGGAGGATCACGCCCTCTTTTAGGTTGATGGGCCGCCAGTTTGTGACTATGTATTTGGCGTTGAGCCAGCCTGCGATTTCATCCACGTTGTTTATGGTTGCTGATAGTGCAAGGATTTGGATGTTGGCGTTGTATTGCATTAGTCGTGCCAGCACAATTTCCAAGGTGGGTCCTCGGCTGGCTTCATTTAATAGATGTATCTCATCAACGATCACTGCTGAGATGTTATCTATCCATTCGGCGCGATGGCGAAGCAGTGAGTCGGCCTTCTCGTTGGTGGTGATGATGATATCATAGTTGGCCAACCAATTGTCTGCGGTGTCAAAATCGCCGGTGCTGATCCCCACTGAGACTTTGCCGCCGTCAGGTTTTTGGATATTTGTGTATTTTTTGAACTCTTCAAACTTTTCACTGGCAAGCGCCCGAAGCGGACAGAGATAGATGGCTTTACCCCCGCCTTCTAACACATGTTTGAGCGCGCAGAGTTCTGCTATAAGCGTCTTGCCCGAGGCCGTGGGGCTAGCAAGCAAAATATTTTTTCCCTCAAGCACACCTTCACGTATACATTCCGCCTGAGGCGGAAACAACTCACAAATACCCTGCGCTTGAAGAACCTCTCTAACACTTTCTGGCACATTTAACTCTGAAATCTTCACGCTCTCGCCAACACCATGTTTGCTACTATGGACTATATGAGATTATTAGAGTTTTAGGCACAATTCAAAAACCTCAAACAACCACCTATAGACCCCAACACAGATCCAACCATGACCCCAACTATCACTCAATCAGTGATTAAAATCATGGCACGCATCAGACTAATATGATTGGAATTTGGTTAGGTTTTAGTGTTTTTAGTGAGGCGTTTTGTGTTTGCTTTTTTCAGTAAAAAATATTAAAGGTGGTTCAACTCAGATAGGGTAAGGTTGATTGCTATGCTAAAAATCCGGGCCTTAATTTTAATTATGTTCTTGATTGTTTCGTCAGTTTGTCTGGTTCGTGTTGGTTTGGTTGAGGCTAATTTTATGCCTCTAAACATCCCTCAACATAGTATAGAAATTACCTCCGATGGAAATATAACTGGTACAGACCGTATTATCTGCCGGGATGCTGAATATGAGTTTACAGGAAATATTTCGGGTAACATTGTGATTTTTTGTGATAACATAACCATCAATGGTAACGGTTATTGGCTGGAGGGAAACGGCGAGTCCTTTGGAATTTTTATGGAAGGCATAATGGGTGTAACTGTAAAAAACTTGACCATAACAAATTTTGCTACAGGGGTTGGCTTTTCTTATGCTCCTAGAAATTGTGGCGATGATAGTCTTGTTAGTAATACCATTCTAAACTGTACACTTGGCATTTTCTGCTATGAAGTAAAAGGAGCAATAACTATTTCTAGAAATCAGATTTCAAACTGCTCGACAGGTATTGCGGCCTTTGAAGCAAATAACATTTACATCTATGGAAATACCATAGCTTACAATAATGCGGCCGTCAGTTTTGCCTACGGTGTTGATTGTTTTGTTTATGGCAACAATTTTATCAATAACTCTGCTCACATTAAATCGGCAACAGTTACTTGGGATAATAGGCGGATGGGAAACTTTTGGAGTAACTACACCGGTCCAGATCTTAATAGAGATGGTATAATTGATAAATTCTATATGATAGATGAAAATAACATCGATCACTATCCGCGGATGTCTCTGATCCCTGAAACCTCCCTTATCTTGTCGCCAAGAGACGATGAACCTCAAATGCCTTGGACAACTGTATTGGCCGCTGTAGTGTCTACTGGAATTGCAGCGATTTTAGTTGCAACACTTCTTCTCTACAGACGAAATAAAAATCTGAAACCATACGTTGAAGATCCAAAAAACTCTGATGATGCTAAAAAACTCCCATTTGAGGTTTAAACCGATACTGTTATCTGTGAGCAATATTTCCCTGTTTCCAAATTAATTGTAGCGTCTGCCTCTATTTCGATATCGCTCTTAGTTTTAGCCAGAGACGGTTGATTACTTTCCAGCCTTTTTTTCGTGGTATACTGCCAACGGTTAATGCTTTGTTTGAAAAGCTTTTTTCACTTATGTCATATACACTAATCCAACCCTCAGTATGAACCATTACACCGTTTTGATCGGGCTTAAATGACACCTCAAAGTATTTTGGCGCAGTCAACCCCAATGCAGGGATCCCCAGGCGTCCCCTTATGAATCCCTCTCTTTCAATCTCTATGACTATGTTCTCTTCTCTTATCCAATTTTGGATCTCCTCTTTTACTTCCTCTGGTCGTCTTCCTGAAACAAAAACGTCTTGGATGGTTCTATTTTGCTCTTTTTGGCTTTGTTCTTTGGTATTTGATCGAACCATTCGATAGAAGAAATAAGTAAACAGTATTCCGAAGATAACTACAAATATTGATTGCGCCGCTCGATATGCGTCTATATAACCTGAAAAATACAAATACAGAGCGATTAACAGCCACAAAATTGGGCCTACAAACCCTATAATCCAGAATCTACGCCACCAAACCCTCTTAGTCTTCAAGGTGTTGCCCTGTTCTGGAAACTCTGTTAGGAACCGAGATGCGAGTTCCCCTTTTTCAGAGAGTCTATACTGCCCCGAATCAGTTTTTTCTAAAAGGTCACCTAAGACCTTTAGATGATAATTAAGCGTTCCAGTGCTGCCGATTCGAAGAGTTTCCATAAGCTCAGTATAGCTTAGGCCTTCTCTATCAGTTAAGACCAGGATAATTCTTCTTCTTGTTTTATCCTTGAGGATTTTATTCAAGGACTCGATTCCCGAACTCATGGAACGCTATATCAAGATTTCCACATTTTAGGTTTTTTGACGAGAAAAGTCGTCAAACAAAAATACACCGATTTCCTCATCCTACACCTACGGCTACGTTTGTTTTCAGAGTTTGATGATGGTGTTGACATTGTTACCTGCCATGAGTGACAGCCACTCTTGGCCGCTATCTCATAGCGAACAATTCCTGTGATCTTATTTTTGTCATTTCAATCCACCTTATGTTTATGGCCGAGTGAAATATCGTCTTATCCCATGCAAGATGGCATGTCTTCTTAAAAATCGGTTGTGGTTAAGTTTTTTTAGGTGAACATGCATTACAAAGATGGCGAGTTATCTACCCCACAAACTTATGGAGGATACTATATGGTTGAAAACGTGCAAGAACTTCTTAAACTCCACCAAGGCATCACCCACGAGGTGTATCTCGACAACGAAAACTCGAGCATGGTTCCCCAAGAAATCCTCGAGGTCATGTTGCCCTACTGGAACCAAAAAGCCTACGGCAACCCCACCTTAACCCACAAACTCGGCTGGGAAGCGTTTGAAACCATCATGAACGCCTCAGACAAAATCAGCCGCTATATAGGCGCCAAAAACCTCGAAGAACTCACCTTCACCCCCGGAGAAACCGAAGCCAACAACCTCGCCCTCCAAGCCGCAGCGTTTCTACAAAAAGAACAAGGCAAAAAAATCGTCATATCCGAAATCGAACCCATCAACGTCTTACAGGTGGTTGAGTTACTGAGTAAATTTGGATTTTCAACCACCAAAATCCCTGTAAACAGTGACGGCTTTATCAACCTTGAAAAACTCAAAGAAGCCATCGACAAACAAACCATACTGGTCAGCATCGCTTGTGTAAACAACGAAATCGGCACCATACAACCCCTAAAAGAAGCAGTCGATATCGTCAAAGCCCAAAATCCCCAAACTCTCTTTCACACTGATGCCTCAGACGCCTATGGCCGAATC
This sequence comes from Candidatus Bathycorpusculum acetigenes, assembly GCA_009781675.1. Lineage (GTDB taxonomy): Archaea > Thermoproteota > Bathyarchaeia > Bathyarchaeales > Bathycorpusculaceae > Bathycorpusculum > Bathycorpusculum acetigenes. Next base: position 7,396 of record WQVG01000013.1, read on the forward strand.
CCCCTAAACGTCCAAAACTTAGGCGTAGACCTAGCAACACTAAGCAGCTTTAAAATCCAAGGCCCCCGCGGCATGGGCGCACTCTATGTAAAAGACGGCCTAAACCTTCAACGCATCCTCGAAGGCGCCATTGGCACTCAAAGACTCTGGCCCGGCATTGAAAACACACCCCTGATTGTAGGCTTCACCAAAGCCTCTGAATTGGCATTTGAAAACTTTGAAGCCAACACCACCAAAATGCGCCTGTTGCGAGACAAACTAGCCGATGGCATGTTCGCTGAACTCTCCAATCTACGCCTAAACGGCCCAAGAGGCAACAACCGCAGCCCCGACAACGCCAACATCAGCATCCTGCGCGCAGAAGGCGAAGCCCTAACCATCGAACTCAGCCTAAGCGGCGTCTACGTCTCTAGTGGTTCGGCATGCAGCCGCAGACTACTCCAACCCAGCCATGTTCTCATAGCCATCGGACGCATCTTCGAAGAAGCACACGGCAGTATCCTTATGAAAACCACCCGCTACCACACAGAAGATGATATATCCTACGTACTTAGTGTTCTACCCACAGCAGTAAACCGTATTCGGGGGATAGTTGGCTCAACAGGAGTACACTAAAATGTCACGTATACCCTTACCCTACAACCCAAAAATCATGGATCTATTCCGTAATCCCAAAAACCTTGGCAAGATGGAAGATGCAACTGTCATCGCAGTCGCAGGTAACCCTGCATGCGGAGACATGATCACCTTCTACCTAAAAATCGATGACACAACCCAAACCATCGAAAAAGCCCAATTCGAAAGCTACGGATGTGCCGCCAACATCGCCACATCTAGCATAGTTACAGAAATGATCAAAGGCCTAACAATAGAACAAGCCTGGAACGATATAACCTGGCAAAAAGTCACCCAAGAAATCGGCGGGTTACCCAGCGTAAAATTCCACTGCGGAGTTCTCGCCGTTGGCGCCCTCAAACGCGCTCTGCGCCAATACTTTCTCCAAAAAAACCTCCCAACCCCCAACTGGATACCCAAAGAACTCACCTCTGAAGAAAAACAAGCCCTAGAAGAAGAGGAACTAGCAGAGACGCTATCAAAGAGGCAGAAACCTGAGGCAGAAAAATAAGTGGACCCCCAAGCAATACGCCAAGACTTCCCCATTCTAAACCGCAAAATCAACGGCAACCCCTTAATATACTTCGATAACGCCGCAACCAGCCAAAAACCCCGCCAAGTCATAGATACCCTAACCGACTACTACACCAACCACAACGGCAACATCCACCGCGCAATCCACACCCTCTCAAGCGAAGCGACCGAGCTGTTTGAAAAAGCCCGAGAAAGAATCGGCAAATTCATAAACACAACCTCCCCAAGCGAAGTTATCTTCACCCGCGGCACAACCGAAGCCATAAACCTAGTCGCATACTCCCTAGGATGCGGCAATATAGGGAGTGGTGATGAAGTGCTAATTTCTCTTATGGAACACCACAGCAACATCATACCCTGGGAAATCATAGCCCAATGCAAAGGCTTCACCATAAAATACGCCAACATCAACAAAGACGGCACACTAAACTATGACGATTTTGAGAGCAAAATCACCAAAAAAACAAAAATCTGTTGCCTAAGTCACGTCTCAAACGTCACAGGCGTCATAAATGACATCAAACGCGTAACCAAAGCCGCACACGACAACAACGCCTTGATGCTAGTTGATGGAGCCCAATCGGTTCCCCACATGAAAGTCAACGTACGCGACCTAGACATTGATTTCCTAGCCTTCTCAGGACACAAAATGCTAGGCCCAACAGGCATAGGCGTCTTATACGGCAAAAAAGAAATTCTACAAAAAATGCCCCCCTTCCAAGGCGGAGGCGAAATGATCAAAAACGTCTCATTTGACAAAGACCAATGTAACATATCATGGAACGAGTTACCCTGGAAGTTCGAAGCCGGCACACCCGACATCGCCGGCGTAATCGGATTAGGCGCCGCAGTAGACTACCTTGAAAACCTAGGCATGAACAACGTGTTTAACCACGAAAAAGAACTAACCCAATACGCCGTAGAACACCTAAAAAAATGCAACAACATCACCCTCTATGGACCAAACGACCTATCCCAAAGATGCGGCATCATACCCTTTAGCATAAATGGCTTCTCCTCCCATGACACAGCCGCAATGTTTAACGAATACGGCATTGCACTGCGCAGCGGCTATCACTGTGCACAACCCCTGCATCAAATTTTCAAACTCTCCTCCACTGCTAGGGCAAGCTTTTATGTCTACAACACAAAAACCGAAATTGATCGCTTCATAGAAATCCTGGGAGAACTCATCCCGTAATGTCTACAGTCACAGACTACGTCTCACGTATAGAAGGCACCTGCGGTGCAGAAAGCGATGTTATAGTCAATTTTAAATACGAAAAAAAAGACGAAGTCATAGCCAACATCTTAAAGAAAGCCCACCTCAAAAACACTCTCGCAGGAATAATCTTTGAGTTAACCTTTGAAGACCGCTCTTTTCGACTCTACACCAGTGGCAAAGCCATTTTCCGCGGTTTTAAAACAAAAACAGAACTCATGGATTTTTTAACTAAACTTTTGCTATAATATATGTTCGGCACATAAATGGGCGAGTTTTGGTTTGCGCATGATTTGCAGAAAGTGCTACATGCGAAATGGGAAAATTTTCAAAAGTAATTGATCGGAGCTATTCTTGCCTGCAAAAACAGCGGTTTTAATGTGGGCGATCATTTTCCTGACGTCAGGAAAACGATACAGATGCCTAAAACAGCAGAAAAACAATCTGCGGTGTTTGTCTTGATCATCTCTATTGAAGTATCGTTGATAGTCTGGGATTACGGCTGACAAAGACATAACAAAAACAGTAACCGTATGACTGTTGGCTCCTTCATCGTGTATGTGGTGGTTAGTTGTTTTTGTGGTTTTGTTCTTTGTATGCTCTTAGGATGCCTTTTCTGATGATGGGGTTATTGGAATCTGATATGACGATGTAGCCGTCGGTTAGGTAAAATTTATAGCCGTATTGTGCTAGAAAGTTTGAGATTGTGGTTTCGTCTTGAGGGTTATGGTATATGCATATGGCCATTTTGTTAATTTCTGTGAAATTTGTTTTATCTAGTGTTGCTCCGTTTAGCGCTTTTTGTTCATAGCCTTCTATGTCCATTTTTAAGAAGTCTATTTTTTTTATATTGTATTTTTTTATTAAATCTTTTAGTGTGATATTGTTGTCGTTGGTGTTGTCGGATAGGTATTTTTGTATTATTTCAACTTTTTCTTTGTAGGGTGCAAACGTTTGCTTTAGGGCTTTGCACCATTCAGCATCACCCTCTATGATGTACACTTTGCTTGCTTTTTCAACAACGCTTAATGCAAAATTGCCTTCTGCGGCTCCTGCGTCAACAACAACGTCGCCTTCATTTATTCCAAAACTATCGCCGTTGAATTGTTTGCTGTCTGATCCTACAACGCCTACAAAATAATTGTCGTTTGTTAGATATCTGTGTGGTGAGCGGTAATCTTGTTCAAGTGATACAAGGTCAAAGGACTGTTTGATCGTAGTTTCATTCATGCCATTTTTGTAAAAAAGTTTTTTGTTGTCGATTAAGATATAGAACAAGTTTGTTTCGTGGTCTTTTTCGATGTTTAGTTTTCTTGTAAAATATTTTGCGCGAATTGCGTCATCTATTTCGGGAAATACATCAAAACCGTTTTTTCTTAAAAGTGAAAAAATTCTCAAGATGTCTGTGCGTCTTTGGTCATCAAATATTAGGTTGTCTGTGTGGTTTTTAAATTGTGTTTCTTGATGGTCGAAGTATGTTTTTGAGACGTCTATTGTTTTGCGGTGTTTGATTCTTTTAATTTTTATTCTTATGGTGTAGGGTATAAGTGTGTAGTATGCTCTTTTCATCGTTATATCCAAAATTTATTTCCCCAAAATTTTTGAGTTAAAATTTTGCTTTAGAATGTTCATATATGGTATGTGTGTGGGTGTTAATTGGTTTATCCCTTCGAGCGGTTTGGTGTGGTTGTCTGATTTGTTTGGGTTAGTTGTTGGTGTGTTGTGTGTCTTTGAGTTTGGTTTGAAACGCAATTTTAATTCAACCTTGAAAGAGATATCGTAAGTTAGTTGTCGTAAGATAAAAATGTTGTACTTGCTGCGTATACTGTGTCTTGAAATAAAAAAAGACTAACAAGAAAACCGAAAATATTAACTTAAACACCCGCTAAATAGACACACTCACCCTCGAGGAAACAACAATGCGAATCGCTATGCTACATCCCTCTCTCACCTGGCGGGGAGGCGCCGAAAGGCAACTGCTCATCTTGGCAAGAGAACTGCAGCAAGCAGGCCATCATATCGAAATCTTCACCTGCGCCATAAACAACAACTGCTTCCCCCAACTAACCAAAGAACTGACCATAAACCTAATCCAACCCCCATTAATCCAAACCACCCCACCCACAAAAAGAACCCTCACCACCCGCCTAACCGGCCGATTCCGCGGCTACACAACAGACCTACCCTCCATGACATATCTAGGAAAAAACATCCCCCCAAACTTTGACTTAATAAACAACCACAACTCCCCAACACAATGGGCCGCTTTTTTTGCCAAAAAAAAACTCAAAGCACCAATCGTGTGGACATGCAACGAACCCCCATTCTGGTACTCCGACCCCAAACAAAAAAAAGGCCTAGGAAACATCAACCGCCCCCTCTACAACGGATTTGACAAACTAACCATAAACTACATCGACACCATAATCTCCAACTCACAAGCAGACAGCCACCGCATCAAAAACGCCTACAACAGAACCTCAAAAGTCATCTACCCCGGCATAACCACTGACCTACTCTACACCGCATCAGGCACCAAAATACGCTCCAAATACGAACTTGAAAATAACTTCATTCTCCTCCAAGTCTCAAACATAGCCCAAGACAAACACCAAAGCGACTCCATAACCACCCTACATTACCTCTCCCAAAAACATCCCAACATAAAATTAATTCTAGTCGGCCACGGCCCAAAAGACAACCTAATAGCACTAAGCAAACGCCTAAACGTTGACAAACAGATTCTCTTTCTCCAAAACTGCTCCGATGAAGAATTAGCCGAAATCTACGCCGCCTGCGATGTTTTTCTTTTCCCCGCAGAAATAACTTGGGGCCTAGCAGTTATCGAAGCCATGGCCGCATCTAAACCCGTCGTTGTTTCACTCAAAGCCGGAGTTTCCGAAATCATCCAAAACGGCACAACCGGATTCCTATTCGATGCTCCAAACGCAAAAAACATGACCAAAGTGGTTGAACAACTCATAGCCAACCCTGAGCTTTGCCGCCAAATAGGCTCCAACGCATACCAATACACCAAAGGAAAACTATCCTGGAAACAATACTCCAAACACACAGAAACCGTCTTTGAAAAAACCCTAACACACAACAAAAAAATATAGAACTTACCAGCTTAGAGATCTTTTATTGAATTTAGCACCTCATCTCTGATTTGATACTGTGATAGCGCCAAATCCGACAGCAACCCCTTCACTATTTTGGGATGTTCCTCCGCATTGACTCTACCCAGCGCGTCAGGATAGTGGAACTCTAATTCATCTCTACGTATCTCCACCGCCTTTTTCCAAAACACCCCCGGATTATCAGTCTCACTTTTGAGCACCTCAATAGCCCCTTGAAGATATTCTAAACCAAACATCTCTATGTGCTTTTGACATTTCTCAAGATAATCCCTTGGAAACAAAGACCAGTAGCGGTAGATAGGTTTGGGCAGATAAATTGTTCTTGAAAGCGCCGACACCCCCGGATTGGCATAGGTCCACTCGATACCTTTGTAAATATACTGCAACAGCCTTCTTGGATGCCCTATGCCTCTTAGTGTCTCTGATTTGGTAAACGCCTTGCTAGGCCCCATGGTCCAGGCATCAGAAACAGCCACAATGCTATCGACGTTTTTAGTAAAACGCACTCGAAAATCTTCATAGAAACGGTAGTCTCTAGCTAAATGAATAAAGGGCAGACTAAACGAGGTGCCCTTGGGATAAATTTCAGGAAGCGCTCTAAGAAACGCTACACTTTCTTCATGAATAATTTCATTGGCCTGTATAGAGAGTAAATAATCGCCGCTGCATTTAGCACGCACCATATTGGTTACATCAGCTATTACGCTATATCTACGCGCACTGGGCCACTCATGCCTAACCACCTTAATTTTCTTGTTCAGTTGAGCCATCTTTTCAAGAACTTTGTAGGTGCCATCAGTAGAGTAACCTTCCGAAATTAGAAATTCATCACAAATAGGTAAACTAGACGCTATCGCCTCAACAAATGGGTAACCCGTTTTAACGACGTTTTTAAGCGTCATAAAGCCCGAAATCATCGCTTCCACTAAAGCAAGGTTCCAAGCGGCCGCTTATTAACCTAATTGCAACTCAACCGGGCAGCTTAGTTTTAGAGTCGAGTTTCATCAATTCAGCGATGTTAAACCAGATTTGCTCCTCAAACCTTTGCGGCTTTAAGCCCTCAATATTTTTCTGCAGAGCCTCTATTTGTTTATCAAAGAAACCAAAATTATCCTGCAAACCCGACAGTCTGCCTATTTTCTCTCTAAGATCCTCTATGGTGCTCCAATGGTATTTTGAGGGAATAAATTCTCCGCTTCCTCCACTATCATGCACCAAAGTTATACAGCCGCTTGCCAGTGCCTCCATTGGTGCAATACCGAAATGTTCTCCCTCCATAAGGTGACAGTAGATGGTTGAGTTTTGCAGGGTGGCAATTACCTCTTTTTCTGGCAGGTTAGGCTTTAGAGTATAGTTAGCTGGCAGGTCCTTTGAAAACGCTTCAAACCATGCCTGTTCGGTATCTCTGAGTAAACCGATGCTGACAAACTGCAGTTGCGGTAACTCTGTTGCTAACTGTTTTAGTATTTCATGTCTCTTTAGGGGAACAAAGCGTGCTGTGTAGACGACTCTGTTAACACGTTGTGATAGGGATTTTTCGGACCAAAATAGTTTTTCCACAGGTGGATATGCAACAACGGGTTTAGCAATGCCCAACTTGCCCCAGTATTTTTCTATGGCCCCTTTGGTATAGTTGCTATTACAAAACACCAGCCCTAATTGGTTTATGTGGCGTTCTAGTTGGGTCTTGTAGAGCCACCAATACATCTTTTTTATGGTTTTATAATGTGCATAGTAATCAGGAATTTCAGGAAAATGGATGTAGGCAATGTTTTTCTTTTCTTTTTTGAAGAGTTCAGTTTCAAAGGCTGAGAGTGTTTGAGTACTAAACGTGTAATCATAGTTTGCGTTGGCTTTGTAGCTTTTTAACAGCTTAACTATCTTTTGGCGTCTCTTATACATTGATAGCGGCGGTTTGGCCTCAACTATGTCCCGTCTGCCTAAGGTATGGACTGAAATACCTTGGGGTAATGATTCCCCGATTATTTTCTGATACTGGGCTTCATCAAAATCAAAGGCTAACAATTCAACCTGCTGGTCATGGGTCACGAGGGCTTTTAGAACATGGTGACAGACCCTTTCTCCTCCACCGTAAATATCGAGGTTAGGGTGAACAACGAGAAATTTCGCCATACCAGGTCATCCATATATTGCTATTTGTTTTGGCTAATCAAGATTTCTCCAAATCTCTTTGGTTATCTTTTTTTAGTGCTATTTTTGCCCGCATTTTTGTGCGGCTGACCCAGTTAACTGTTGGCAGAAGTGGATATTTGATGGCATCGGGCAGGGTGTCTTTGAGTTCTTGGTGCAGTCTTAGTTTAATTGCCAACTTGCCCTTTGATGTGAGGGGTATGTAGTAGCGGGTTATGGGGAATTTGGTAAACCCGTTGTTTTCTTTGAAGCGGTCAAGAGAGGGATGGTTGCCTATGCGTCCATACATCAGCCAGTGTTCGTTTTTTTCTGCACAGACTTCGACGGCTTTGGCTATGAGTGCGTTGTTTACGGATTTATCCCAGTGTTTTTGCATGGCAAGTATGTTTGAGAGTATGGCTATGTTGTCGCCGTGCAGTATTTGGATAAATCCCGCGAGTTCCTCTCCTATGTAGGCGCCTATGTAGGTAGAGTTTTTTTCTACATACATATTGGCCGCTACATTTTCGCGGGTTTCTCCATAATGTGGAAACGCTCGTCCTTGGCGAATGGGGGTTTCGTTGTAGATTTTCCAAATACCCTCTGCGAGTTTATCGGTTTGTGGGACGATTGAAACTTGGATGTTGTCTTTTTCGGCTTTGCGGACCATGTTGCGGGTTTTTTTTCCGATGTTATTCCACCACGTTTGGTAGTCTTTGATTTCTAGCAGGGCAATGTTATCTTGGGTTTTTATCCACTCAGGCGATGGATTAATGGCTGGGTGGTACCATTTCCGCTCAATAAACGTAAAGATATCGGCCCCTCTTGTTTGCAGCTTGGCAAGAAAGGCTTTGGTTGGGTTAATGGTTTTGTAGTATTCTCGAAAGTCTCGTGCAATTTGTACGGATAGTGATTTGCGTATGCTTACGGTTTCAAGGTCACTGTCTACGTCTAGCATGGTTTTTAGGGCATCGTAGGTGGGGCCTCTTTGGGTCTTCTTAGATGCCTTAAAGAGCCAGTCCGGATGCAGCGTCATGATAACGCCTTGTTGTATCCAATCCTGGGTTTGTTTAACAACCTCTGCATAGCCGTTTAGGTAGCGGTCTCTGTCTAAACTCATGGTTAGTTCCGGCCGATCATGAAAGGATTTAAGGGGAAAATCTGGGGGTATGGGCACTCTGGCATGGCTAAGTTTACGTCCCCACAAAAGCCTAGCCGCTACTCGTTGTGTCCCATGTATAGTGTAGTACTCAATTTTACAGTTAGTTTTTTTCTCCAGCGTTTTCCACTCTTTAAACGGGTCAGTTGCAACATGCAACGCCACTTCATGCTTCTCAGAATTCAATAAATCCAGCATCCTGCGATCTGGAGTTGTGTAGGGCGTAAAAAACCAGTAAACCTTAACCTGCTTTGAAGACTCATTAACCATCTGAGCAATAATACGCGAAAGGCCAAGATAACTCTCACTTCCAGTGCGTTTAATCCGAAACGCTACACAAAGAAAACTCTTTACTCTTGAAGCATACGGATAATCCACATCAATTCTTAGCTTTATCATGCCTGTTCAGATGCCAACTTATTGAAACACCGTTTCAGTTATAACCCTATCTCCTCAACTCTCTCCCAGAGAGCTAAAAAAACTACCAAACATTGCCCTGCAGAGCTACAAATCGTAAAGAAGCAATATGGTTTGAGCTTGTCAGACCTTCTTCAAATGATAAAAACCGGTAAAATAAACGCTACAAATTTAGGAAACCAATATGGCCATGCCAATATCACTATCGCTAAAGACAGTGCCAATGAAAGCCCAATTAAACAAACAAACCTCTTAACAAGGCGGTGTTCATTTTTACTTCGCAGTTTATCAATATGGTATATTGAAAAACTTGCGGCTGTGAGAAGTAAAACTACGTATAAAAAATATGCTTCAGCAATAATGGGGACAAATAGCTGTGCAAGCAACATAATTGATAAAACACAACAGCTCACAAATATGGCTATAACCGCTTCTTTTAGCATATGCAGCTTACAATCGCTTGAAATATAAACATTTATCCCAAGCTGAAAAACGCCTTACCCCCTCAAATCCTGTTCTGATACCCGATTTATCACAACAACAAACTCTCAAACTGCATCTACTATAGCCAGCGACCACAAAAACACACAGAAATAGGCTCCTTTCTAATCCATACTCACCGAAAATATGTTTTACATTTATAGCAACACAGCGTTCAAGCCATGTTTGTGTGATGTATGCTGCGCGTGTTGTTGTTTGGCTGTTAAGCTAGTTGATCAGTAGAGGAGCGGTTGGATTTGAGTCCAAACATTATTCTGAAAAGTTTGGGGGGTTAAAACCGAAATTTTCCTCCACAGTTCTTCTCGTTCGGTTTCCCATACCTCGTCTGTATCTGCCTGTTCCATGGCGTTTATGATTTTAGTCTTCAAATCCTCATAGTTATTCCAACGGTATTTCTCTGGGATGAATTCCCTCATGCCTCCGCTATTATGTACCATAGTGATACAACCACTTGCCAGCCCCTCAACTGGAGCTATGCCAAAGTGTTCTCCCTCCATAAGATGCACATAGATGCGGCTATCCCAGAGAATATCAAGCAACTGAGGCCCAGGAAGGTTAGTTTTGAGACTATAGTTTGGAGGCAGATCTGATGAAAGATTCTCAAACCAAGCCTTTTCGGATTCAATTAAGCCGCCGATACTCATAAACTCGTAATCTGGCAAGTCTTTGGCCAATTTTTTGAGAATTTCGTGACGTTTTGTGGGGATAAAGCGTGCCACATACACCACCCGTTTGCGGCGCTCTGAGGGGGGTTTGGTACACCAGAATTTGTCAAGGTTCACTGGCGGATAAATCACATCTGGGGTTTTGGTTCCATACGTTTTCCAAAGCTCCATCATTGCTTCTTTGGTGTAGAGACTGTTGCAAAAAATCAAATCCAGTTTACCGATGCCTTGTTCTACCCAGTGCTTAAAGAGCCCCAAATAGAGTTTACGTTTGAAAGTCCCCCGGGCGTAGTCATGGTGAATTTCGGGAAAATGGACGTAGGCAATGTTTTTTTTGGCTTTATTGAGAAAAACTGGTTCAAACGGTGAGCTGGATTGTGTGGAGAAGAGATAATCATATTCGAGTTGGCCGCGGTATTTTTTTAAGAGTTTAACAAAGTTGCGGTGCCGCTTATAGATGGTGAAGGGCGGTTTTTCTTTGGTGCGTTGTCCCAGTGAATGAACCCTTACCTGCTTGGGGAAGTCTTCGCCTACAATGTCACGGTATCTGACCGCATCGAAGTCAAAGGTTAGCAACTCCACCTTCTGCCCCTGATTAACCAAGGTTTTGATCACCCCATGACAGACACGTTCTCCGCCGCCATAGATGTCAAGGTATGGATGAACAACAAGAAAGGTTGCCAAGCTTTTCAGTCTCTTCTCTGTTTGATACTACCTTCTTATTGTGGCTAAAGAAGTTTACTCGCATATCATCCGATGCACCGGGTCAAATTTAAGTTGGAAGTGTTAAACCATTTTCTTTTTAATCACTTGAAACACTGTATTGCTAACTTGGTTGGCCGGATCTTCAAACAAACACAATCGCAAGTTGTCGCAAGATATATACCGCATGAATGCGAGTATTGAGTAGTCTCTTGGTGAACAGAGCATGGTTTTCACACAAAAAACGCTCAAAGTTGTTTTTGCGGACCCACCGTTTGGACGAGAATCCAAAGGGGAAGCCGTAACCGAGTCACCAAACCTAGGTATTCTCTACATCATCGGCTATGCCCGAGAACGGTTATCAAACATAGAATTCACCTATCTTGAACCCTTTCTCTCTATGGAAGAACATCTCCAAAAAATCCAGCAGATAAAACCTGACGTTTATGCCCTCTCATTTACCACCCCCAGACGCGACCTCTCCTTTGAAACCATCGCCAAAGTCAAAGCCACAGAATTGCCCATGCTCATCTTAGCAGGCGGAGCGCACCCAACCATCGACCCCCAAGACGTCCTCAAATATACCGCAACTGATGTCTGTATTCGAGGCGAGGGTGAAGAAACCACAACCGAGTTACTCCAAAAAATCCAAACCGGCCAGCCCATAACCGATGTTGCGGGCACTGTAAACCAAAAGAAAAACAACGGCCTCCGCCCTCTTTTAAAAAATCTCGACTTCTTCCCCGCATGGGACCTCATAGACTTTGAAAACTATGACATCGCCGTATCAAAAAAGAAACGCATGGCCTACCTGCTACCCATCCGAGGGTGCCCCAACTACTGCACCTACTGCAGCAACCCCGTCTGGAAACTAGAAAAACCCTGGATACGACAACGCTCACCAAAAAACATCGCCGAAGAAATCCACTACCTCTACAACAGAGGCATACGCGAAATCTATCTGCGCTCTGACACCTTCAACGTAGACATCAAATGGTGCCTGCAAGTCTGCGAAGAAATCAAAAAACTAAACCTCAAAGGCATGACATTCCAATGCAACCTGCGAGCCGATAAACTAAACGACGAATTAGCCCAACACCTCCAAGACATAAACATCTGGCTGGTCCACATCGGCCTAGAATCGGCCAACGACCGCGTGCTAAGAGGTATCGGCAAAAACGCCACCCAAGCCGACAATATACACACCCTTGAACTACTAAAAAAACACAAAATCAAAGTCTACGGCTTTCTTATGCTCTACAATGCTTGGGAAACAAACGGAAAACTCGAATACGAAACCCCCCAAGAAGTCAACACCACCCTTGAATTCGCCAAAAACTGCCTCCGAGACAACCTCATCGAATACATCTCATGGTCCATCACCAACCCCCTCATAGGCAGCAAACTCTACGACATAGCCAAAAAACACGACATAGCCATTCACAACGTCAAAATCGGCAACTGCATGCGACTCCCAGGTATCACCGAACAACAGATGGTAGAACACGTCAAACAAGGCATGATACTACAACTCCTCAACGGCATACAAAAGGGCATGATAACCAAAAAAAGCTACAAACGCGCCGCCCAGAAAGCCATTAAAATCCTCAACATGTAACCCCTCCCCTATCTATTTGGGCGGCAAATTCAGATAACCTTTTTAATTCTGTACTTTAAAACATAAAGTATGCCATTCTGCTCTGATGACCTAAGGGTTGACTTTGTTGTTCCCTCAAGAGATGAAGCCAACCCCACGTTACTCCACCAAATCCAAACCATGTCGTGTGCAGGCCAAATCATAAATACTCACGAAAAACCGCTAAGCGTAGCGCGAAAACATGGCGTTTTGGCAGCAAAGACCGAGTGGGTGGCAATGGTTGACGATGACATGCTCCTACCCTCTGATTGGCTCCAAAAAGTCACCGGAGCAATCGAGCCCAATGTTGGTGCCATCGGCACAGTTGCAGTACACAAAAACCAGCATGCCGCCGCCTATGAGCGCGTAGTGGGCACCATATACAACCTAAGTAAACTCGACACCAACCCACACATAAACAACATCATAATCCGCCGCACTCTTATGGAAAACTATAGTCCTCCAAAACTATTCTTTGGTGAAGATCAATACTTCAAACGATATGTTCAAAAAACCGGTTATCGCTGGAAAGTTTTGCCGTTTCTGGGCGCTACCCATCTGGGGACATCCAAAAACTATGTCACTATCGGCATCTCCTATCGACGTTATGGCCATTTTGGGCTCTACAAGCTGATGCGCCGAATGGCTGCCCGTATCATCTTTACACCCTTTGCTGCCCTAAGCAACTTGAGCTTTCGAACCCTTGCATACTTAACCAAACTCAATGTAGAGTTCTTTGCCGGCTGGACAAAAGAACTCGTAACCGAAAAATTATAACACCCAACGTACACCAAGCAATTTTCCAGTTGTTGTCAATTGTATACAACCACAAGGTCATTTATACCCCGTAAAGAACTGTTATTTTGCGAGAAATAGCCATCCAAGAGGTACACCCATGCTTGGCGGGTCTGCGGTTAAACTGGGTATGAATCGCCAAAAATCCCTAAAGGAAGGATTAGGGATCTGCTTTTGATTTGTGCCCAGCGTTAACAGTCGCTTATCCGCCAGGTCTCCTTTTAGTTACCTCTTTACTTTGTTGCCTCTTCACTTTTAGTTACCTCTTTACTTTGTTGCCTCTTCACTTTTAGTTACCTCTCCTCTGTTGGGTTGGGTCGTTTCTGTAGAGTCTTTATTAGCATTTAGCGTATGCTAATATCGTGAAGCAATTGAGTTACAAAGAACGTATGCATCCAAGAGTGAGCAGGGCTGAAATTGAAGTCTTTAAAGCTCTAAGCACCGCTAACCTAACAGGCGGCATGGTTACCCAGAAGCCTATCATTTTAAAATCCACTATACCTGATTTCTGTTGGGTGGAGAAACGTAAAATTATATACTTAGACGGTAGACAGGTTCACTCTACCGATAAGGCCGAGCGGCGTGATCAAGAAATTGATGAATTGCTGGAATTACAGGGCTGGAATGTATTGCGAATTGTCTACGACCCGCCTCTAACCGATGCGGAGCTAGAGGAGGTTATGGTACAGATCAAACAGTTCCTAAACGCAACTGAAGACTTCGAGTTGCCGCCGCTATTTACCCCCAAATCATTCTAGCTTTACACGCCAACACAACATGTTGGGGCTTAATTGATTTTACGAACAAAAATTGGTGCTGTTCATACACATAACCTAGTGATAAATAAGCACAGGCGTCTTAGTAGTAGCCTTCACATACCCAGACAAAGAATTGTTTAAAAGTGTCAAAACGTACTTCACAAAAATCTTGAACTTATAATTATGTGTTGAGCAGGCAAGTAAGCGATGAGTAAGACTACTGATATGGCAAAGGTTTCAGCTAAAGGCGGTTTCCACGTATTTTGGGGTCTTATCCTATCCACGGTTATCTCACTCGGCGGCACTTACGTCATTAGTAATTTGTTAGGCCCAGACAATACGGGGCTCTACACAGTTGTCCTTGGGGCTCCTACAATGATTGCGACTTTTGTAGATTGGGGGATGAACACTGCAATAATTCGATATACGGCTCAATACAACAGCGAAAACAATACCGCCAAAATACGAAGCATATTTGTCGCAGGCCTTGTTTTCCAGTTTACACTTGGTTTAGTCCTAACAATTTTATCCATTGCACTTTCAGGTTTTCTGGCAACTGCCTATAACCGGCCGGAAGCAGTCCAATTAATCCAAATCGCTTCCATATTTGTTCTAAGTGGTGCACTGATGAATATGGCGAGTGCTGTTTTTACGGGTATGGAACGATTACGCCTCAACAGCATCATGTTAGTTATTCAAGCTATAGTTAAAACCGGTTTGATAATTGCGCTTGTAGTTTTTGGGTTTGGTGTTCTAGGTGCTACCGTTGGTTTCACTGTAGGTGTTGTAGTCGCAAGTATGTCTGGAGTTTTGCTCATGTACGTCCTATATTCGTCTCTGCCTAAGTCTCAAGATAGCAACCTAGCAATAGGTGAAACAATAAAGACCCTGCTAAAATATGGTCTGCCAATTTCTATAGGCACAATCCTGCTTGGTTTTCTTACCATGTTCTACACTTCTACCCTTATGCCAATTTTTGTAACTGACAATAGTATCGTTGGTAACTATTCTACTGCGCAAAGATTTGTTGTTTTAATTACTTTTTTTGCTACGCCGGTGACAACTATGCTTTTTCCTGCTTTCTCCAAACTTGATTACCGAAAAAATCCCCAAGAGCTAAAAAATGTCTTTCAATATTCCGTAAAATATGCTGCCCTTTTAGTTGTACCCTTTACTGTTCTGGTTATGGCTCTTGCAGAACCCGCAATCAATACGCTTTTTCCAGAATTTTTACAAGCGCCGTTTTACCTTATGTTACTATCCATACCCTACTTATTTACCGCCATTGGCAGCTTAAGTGTCACCCATCTCATAAATAGTCAAGGAGACACAAAATATATCCTCAAACTATCTATTCTCCAGGTCATCATCGGTTTTCCCTTAGGGTTTGTGCTGATTTCACAATTCGGCATAATCGGTCTGATTGCTAGTAGTCTCATAAATGTTCTGCCAGGGATGCTTTTGGGCTTAGGCTTCATAAAGAAACAATACGGTGCCTCAGTAGACTGGAAGGCATCTGCAAAAATCGTATTCTCGTCTGCAGTTACTGGAATCTTGACCTATCTCATAGTAACTCCACTGCCCTTCATCAGCCCAATCCGGTTGATTATAGGTGTTGTTGTGTTTGTGGTTGTTTTTGTGTTGACTGCGGTTTTCACCCGAACCATAACCCGTGCAGACCTGGAAAGCATTCAAACAATCGTGGAGGGGTTGGGTCCACTGCGCAAACCCCTACATATAGTAATTGGCATACTAGAAAAACTGATATCTCTAATATAATAGCGTATGACCAGTGGTATACCTGCATTTGGTAAGTTGCATGATTCTGGTCGCCAAAAAACGTTTACACTCGTTTTTCGATTGCAAGATTCAAGCAAATACAAAGATCTAATCTTGATGTGTTGATTGCTGGTATGATTTGTTTATTAAAAAAGATGGGGATATGAAAAGAAAGTTACTGGGTGAGATCTGGTGTTGAACTGATTTTGTTATACGAGGTAGCAGGCGCGTATTTGGGTATTCCCCGTGGTGTCTACGTAGATTTTGTAGGAGCCGATGGTGTAGGTGTCTGCGGAGTTGTTGTTGATGCTAAAGGTTTGTGTGAGAGTGTTTGTTGATCCATTCGATAGCTGTTCAGTTATGGTGATTGTTAGATCATTTTTGTTGCCATTGAGCTTTGTAACCCACGCCGACGGAGACGCACTGACAACATATGCCCCTGTTTCATCAACATACCCACAGACTGTACATGCATGCAAAGAATTATCTTCATAGTCAAGTGTCTCAAATTTATGCCCCAGAGCTGGGATATAATCCGAGAACCACCTCTCGCCTGTCGGCAGATAACAGCGCACCGTATAACCCTCAGACACACACGTCGGCTCTACAACAGTTGTCACCCACTCAACCGGCGGCACATACCAATCATTTTCAAGCTCAACCACAAGAACATAATCAGGTATCGTAACTTTAAGCAACATCAACTGCCAATTAATCGCCTTAGAAACATCGATGTAGGAATACGCATCAAGATAACCCGCACCAGACAACCAAGTCCTAGCACCACTCAAAATTGGGTCGTCAAACGCTGTTGCTTGTCCATCAACCGTTACGGCAACATGTTCAGTTCCAACCGGATAGGAAAACCACACCCGAATCCAACTGCCCAGATCATACACATCTGCAAACAGTACCGGAACCTCCCAAGGCTTGAGGACTGATTTCATATCCTCAATTGCCTGTATGAGAATATGAGTTGCCTGCTCAATGACCTCTACATCGTCATCTGCACTAAAGCGGCCTGCATCAAGCCGACCATGCAGAGCTAAAAGATCTGCATGCAACTGACCAGCAGCGTTCATAAGTTGCTCAGCCTCCAAAACCGACTCAACTGTATATTCAGTGAACAAATCTTTGCGGAACTGCCAAGTCGAAGTGTCGTAGTATGAACTAAAGTCAGTATACGCCTGGTTATAAGCCGCTATAGCCTCAGCTATCGACTTAAAAACCGCTTTAACCTCCACTGATTCAGCAGGCATAACAAACACAGTTGTTGCACTATGAGAATTATCAAAGACAATCTCAGAACTGGTTGTCCACAGCTTAAATCGATAACCCTCTGGGGCAACACCAGCAAAAACACGCACTGACACACCTGCCTCATAACTACCATTACCCAGAGCATCAATACCCTCACTTAAAACCACAACCGGATAAACTATAACCCTTGGCATAACTGTCACGTTGAAACTTGTTGCCGCTGTAACATCACCTTCCATATAGGTGATCATAATCTCCTGTATACCGACAATGTTTAGCTCTGCACTGCTTTTAGGCTCAGTGATATAGTCTTGTACTGCCTTTGAGCTTCCATCGCTATATGTAGCTGTCACAATCAGCCCCGTAAGATCTAGGGTTTCGCCTTCAGCATACATCGTTTTTATCGGCATCGTAGTTACCGCAATACTTTCCAGAACACTTCTCTCAACTGGGGGTGTTACTGATACTGTTGCTACCGTGCTTGCTCTATGCATAAACTCCCAGCCCCACCCGGGTACACCTATAACACAGAAGTAGTAATAGTGGCCCTCAGTTAGATCAGATGGGACTGGAAAAACCGGACTTGTGGCGCCGATGATGGGTGTAGCACCTGCAGATGCCACAGGTGATGTGGTGCTGTACCACTGATAGGTTGGTTCGCCAACCTTTTCGACCAGCGCCGCTCTTACGCTTAAGCGGATATTGATGGAACCTTGAGGTACGCTTACAAAGGCGGTGGGTTGAGCTGTAATGCTAAGACCCACAAACGTGTAAACTGCTTGAGGGTAGAAATGGAAGGTACCATAACTTGGATCATAATTGGCGTTAATTTTCAATCCAAGTTCACGCCAGCCAACAACTCCATCCGGTGAACATATTGCGTTGTAGCTGCAATCAAGGTAGGTGAGTTTAGTATTTTGGGACACATCTAATGCAGTTTGTGACCTATCAAATGCTACCAAGTTGTTGTTGCTACAGTTAAGTCTGGTTAGTTCTGTAAAGTATTCTATGCCTGTTAGATCTGCGATATTTCTAGAAGATAGGTCTAGTTCGGTTTGAGCAGCTAAAATTGTTTTATCTGTATCAGTAATCGAGCTGGTTGCTGTCCGCTCCCCGCCATAAGCATTAAGCAAATCCAGTACTGCCTGCCGGAAATTCATATCTGGGAAAGCTTGAGCGTAACTAACTTGGGGTAATATCACAATCACAGCCGCTAGGTCGCTTACTGTATAGCTGTATCTAGGTCCATTGACTTCACAATAGTAATAATAGGGACTGCCTGCCGCCGTCAGGTCTGTTGGAATCGCAAAATTCGAGGAAGTTGCGCCAGCAATCGGTATACCCATACCGTTTGAATCAACTGTGTAACTATACCATTGGTAATAATAACGGTCGTCTATTATGGGCATAAGTGTTGTGGATAGTATACCTTTGATGTTTCCCTGTGTCACTATTGTTTCAGCAACTGGTTGACCCTCAATATGTAGAAACCCTGTCCAGTAGGCAGTGACTGCAAAGTTAGTAGTTTTTATCATATTATCTTCGGTATAACTGATTGTGACAGTTTGCACTCCCTCGTTTAATACTTCACCGTTTGCTGGAGTGGTAAGGTAGCCTAGAATTGGTTTTGTACTTCCATCGCTATACTGAGCAGTCACAGCCAAACCCGAAAGATCAAGTGTCTCGCCAACGCGATAAAATACTCTCAAGGGCAGTCGGGTAACTTTAATATCGGTAAGAACAACTCTATCTATCTCCTCAAATTCGGATGTAATCGTCACTGATTTTGCAGGCATGATAAAACTTGTCATAGTGCTGTATGGATCATCTAATGATACCTCAGAACTTGTCGTCCAGCAACAGAATTGAAATCCAACAGGTGCCGGTCCGGACTCTATATAAACAGTTTCTCCCTCGACATAACCCTGTGCACTTGAGAATACTGCATCCCCCCCAATTACAGTCACACTATAATAAGATAAATCGACATCATTTGTTTCATTCTCCAAAGAATCTTCAGCGCCCTGTGTCATAAACACGCAAGAAGACAAAGAAGAAAACAGCAATATACACAACAAAGAAACAAACAATAAATTCCTACGGAAACTATCTAATTTAGACTTGGACTTTTTAATACTCAACATATCAATAACCACCAATAGCGCTATCACGCTATATATATGTGCATAAATCTTTATCACTACACTATATATGTGTTAATCAAACGATACACATAACATTTGTCGATGCCATTTGAAAACGTATTATTCGTAAGAGCAGGGGTAAAAAAGTCTTATGAGGAGCGAATCTGATCAATTACTGTTTGATATTGGGGTTGGAGGTCCTCGCTGACACGATTGGTGATTTCAAAAGCTGTAGTAGAGGCCAGTGATTATAAGGACACAAAAACTATTTTAGGTTTTGAGCAACATTACTTTTGGATTTAACATTGACTGCGCGTGTACCTTTTCCGGCAGTTATGTGGAAGGAAGGGCGCTTACAGGTTGCATGGTCTCCAGAACTTGATATAGCTAGCCAAGGCAAAACGGTCGAGGAGACATTGAGAAATTTGCGCGAAGCAATCGAACTCTACCTTGAAGATGAAGATGCAAAAAATTCTAACTGACCGATCCGATTTTGTTAACTCTGCCTCGATTGAGGGAATTTTTGGCATTTCAAAACTTGAGAAAGGGAAACATACTCAGAGGACTGGCGCCGGGAAGGGGATTTGAACCCCCGCGGCCCCGAAAGGCCACAAGCTAACAGGTACACCCCTGAAGAGTGCTATCTCCAGGCTTGCTCCCTGCCGGGCTAGGAGACCCCGGCACAGAAAACCAGCGTCTAATATAACTGGTTTATACCCTTTCTCTAACTCGCGCAGAATTTAAAGCTTTATCGAAGACCCATTACCTCACAGTTGAGCAATAAACAATTGAGAACAGAACTTTACGATTCTGTACCCAAAAATGTTCTTCAATTATCGTGCTATTTTTAATCTAACAATTTATACGTATACATATTAGAGTTGGAGCGCCTAAACAAAACACAATCATGGTGTATCTAACCGCCTAATTTATTTGGCACCCGGCCCTACTTTCTTTAGACGTATTATTGGTGTTTAGCAGGAAATGAGTCTGCCCAAGAAGCCCCGGCTTATTGTTTTCGACGTTGAAGGTGTCCTTATTCCCAGAAACCGTTTTGTTTTTGAAGTGGGAAAAACCTTAGGTGTGATTAGGTTTCTTAAGCTTGTTTTCTGGGGTTTTCTCTATGAAGCCGGTTTCATTACCTTGGAATCGGCGTTTCGACACATTTTTTGGGACCTAAAAGGCGTAAAATTTGAGTGCTTAATTGACGCCTTTAGTAAAATCCCTGCCTCACCCTATCTACAAAGCCTCTTCAGCCAGCTCAAAAGTCGAAATTGCAAAATCGCTCTCATCAGCTCAGGTGTTCCCACGGTGCTGATCAAGAAACTGGGGGATTCTGTGGGCGCTGACTATGTTTATGGCATCGAGGTTGAACAGAAAGACGGAAAACTAACCGGTGCCATCTGGGGAGATGCCATAACAAAAAACGGCAAACTCAAAATACTGTGCGAAATTCTTAACCGTGAAAACTTGACGTTTAGTGATTGTATTGTGGTAGCTGATGACCGCAATAATCGATGCATCTTTATGCCCGAGGTGCTCAAAATTGGCTTCAATCCCGACTTTATCATCCGAATCAAAGCCGATCGTGTTATTAACGGTAACCTGCCCGGGATTCTTCCCATCATCGACGGAAAACCTCATAGACGCATCTTTCCCTCCGCTAACGACCTTGTCCGAGAAGACATTCACGCTGCAGGTTTCTTTGTTCCAATCATTGCATCCATGGTAGGCACCTTCCCTGTTGTTGCATCCATAATTATCATAGCTCTCATCTATGCGATCTCAGAGCTGGCGCGACTGGAAGGATGTATGTTACCGCTGGTTTCCACCATAACCCGCAGAGCCGCATCACCCTCAGAACTCTATGGGTTTGCCGCAGCCCCTCTGTACTTTGCGTTTGGCATCGTGACGACCCTTCTTCTGTTTCCCGCTCCCATATCGGGAGCCGCTATTGCCATGTTCTGTTTAGGTGACAGTGCCGCCTCACTATTCGGAGGCTTGATCTCAACCTCTCTGCCCTTCAACAAGGGCAAAACCTGGGAGGGATCACTTGCAGGTTTTATTTTTGCCTTTTTGGGCGGGGCCTTCTTTGTGCCGCCTCTTTTGGCTCTAGCCGGTGCTGCCATCGCCATGACCATTGAAGTTCTGCCACTACCGATCAATGACAACGTCTTGGTACCTGTGATAACAGGTGCCGCCATAACATTGTTGATCTCAATAGCCTAAAATCTAAACCCACTCAGAATATCAGGTAAACTAATGGACAGCTTCAGCGCATGGAAAATAACCGACCAAGAAGAAGAAAAATTAAGATGGCCTTTGCTGAAGGGGGACATTTAACCAACGAGCGAATACTAAAAAGTGCTTGATTTGGCTTTACTTGTTGCTATTTTAAAAGTGTGCGTCTAATTGCGTTTTGGATTCCCTATTCATGATTAGCGGCGATTACTGAAATAAAAACTATTTTTGGGGAATGTTGGTGGGATTGTTTTTGGGGATTTGTGTTTTTGTTTTTTATGGTGGATTAATAGACCAATGTATAGTGTTATGCTGATGATGATGACTGTTATGGTGAGTGTGCGATATAGTGGGGATGTTATAGCTTGTTCTATTGTGAAGTGGGTTGTTTGGGTGGTTTGGAGGTTTCCGTCTGTGTCTGTGGTGTAAACAGTTATGTGGTGTGAACCCAAGGGCAGGTCGCCAAGTGTTGTGTTAACCAAAACCTCAACTGTGCCCTTGTTATCAAGTCTATAACCAACCCACGATAGCGGTTCTTTTGAGGAAAACTCTAAGGCGATTATAGAACTAGGTCCATAGTAAGTTTTGTTTTTAGGGGAAATCAGTGTAAGTCCAAAATCTTTGTCTGGTTTGGGTGGTTCTGGGGTTTTGTTTGTGTTGGGTTGATCTATCGTTCCATACCCATAGGGTATATAGCGTTCATTTGTAGGTAGAAGCGGGTCCCAAACAGTAGGTCGACCGCCGATTGCATAAATTATGTCGTTTACAACTGCTGTGGTTAGTTGACATTTGGCGGTTAGCATCTCCGTGCCCAGTGTCCAGGTATCTGTTTTAGGATTGTATACTTGAGTAGTGTTATATGCAAATGTACCTGAGACTCCACCTAAGACATAGATCCGTTTAGGTGCCCTTTGGCCGGTTGTTGCCACCGCGGCCGCCCAGTGTGCGCCGTGTGGCATCGGTGCTCCAGTACTCCAGGTGTCGGTTTTGGGATCATATATCTGATTCAGATCCAGACCGCTATTACCGCCTAGGATGTAGATTTTGTCATCCAC
Source organism: Candidatus Bathycorpusculum acetigenes (assembly GCA_009781675.1). Taxonomy (GTDB): domain Archaea; phylum Thermoproteota; class Bathyarchaeia; order Bathyarchaeales; family Bathycorpusculaceae; genus Bathycorpusculum; species Bathycorpusculum acetigenes. The sequence continues at coordinate 30,149 of WQVG01000013.1, forward strand.
AACCGCCGAAACATAATAACCAACGGGAGTGGGCAGGGGGTTTTTGGTTTGCCAGGTGTCAGTTACGATATCGTAGACCTCATTTACCCCAAAAGAATATCCCGTTTGTGATCCGCCGATTAGGTATATTTTTCCGTCAATTTCGTTTGCGCATAAATTTGATCGGGCGGTGGGCATGGGGGTTTTGGTTTCCCAGCTATCGTTTTTGGGATCATAAGCCTCTACTACATCAATGGCAACCCAGAGGTTATCTTTTCGGTAGGCACCTCCTATGGTGTAGATTTTATCTTGGTAGGTTGCGATGCCAAAGTAGCTTCTTGTTGTGGGCAGGGGTTGTTTGGTGGTCCATTGGTCTTTTGCGGGGTCATAGACGTAGTGTTTTGTGTGACCTATGACATGTATTTGTCCATTCACCGCAATCGCCCTATCAGAGATCGTATCGGGTACGGGTTTTAGGCTTTTCCAGGTGTTTTCAGTTACTTGTTGTGATGATGCTGTATGTTCGGAGAGTACCATAAAAAATGAGGCGAGTAAAACGGCAATGAGCAGGGGAGTTGTTTTTTTCATTAATATTTTCCACTCTTGCAGGGATCATTATTAGTTAACTGATATCGTTGTCAACCTCAGCGGTGTTACCTGAAATTTCGCCCCCAACTCTATTGAGCGTTCCATACCAGCGGTATACTCCACCGCCCTCTTTGGTGCCTGTGTTATTAGTAATCAAGCCATCATTCATGTTAAACTGACTGCGGTTCACCGCTACCCCACCGCCATAAGCTGCTGTGTTGCCAGAAATTTCGCCGCCCGACATTCTGAACTGCCCCTGATACGGCACATACACTCCGCCACCATAACTATCCACAGTGTTGTTAGCAATCACACCACCCGACATACGAAAAGACCCCGCAATCACACCACCACCGCCATTGGCCGTGTTGTTCGTAATCATGCCATCAAACATGTTGAACATAGCATAGACCCGGTTGTATACACCGCCGCCCCAAGCTGCTGTGTTGCCAGAAATTTCGCCGCCCGTCAAATTAAATTTACCATAGTTACACACTCCGCCGCCCCATTGTTCTGCGGTATTGTTTGTGATTATGCCATCGGACATACTAAAGGCGCCAGTAATCACATAAACTCCTCCGCCGTAGGTTGCGGTGTTGTTTGAGATTTCACCGTTAGTTATAGTAAAGGATCC
>WQVG01000014.1 GCA_009781675.1 Candidatus Bathycorpusculum acetigenes
AGACTTTGCTCACTTTGACGACTACTTGGAAGCAGCAAAAACTCGATCTCCACGATACTATGACGCAAAAACTAGTCGAAGCATGGACAAAACAAAGAAACTAAAACAAGCTAAACACATACTTCCTTTTGTACTGATCTTCTTTTTTATAAGCGGATCATTTGTAACGACGTTTAGTCCTGTTTCTGCCTCAGAGTTGGTTGAGAATTCTTGGAATACAAAAACTCCCATGAACCATGCAAGGTTTGGCTTTAGTGTTACTGTTGTAGATGAACAAATTTATGCTATTGGCGGCCTTTACTACACCTTCGGCAATTTTTCAATAGGTGAAAATCCTTCGGTTCAGTACGCACGTTTTCTTGGAACTAATGAACGGTATGATCCTAAAACTGACACATGGATCACTTTAGCACCTATGCCTACGCCTAGAGGATTTTGTGCTGTTGCTACTTATCAAGGTAAGATTTACTGCATAAGTGGAGTAAACTATGAAGTAGGAGCTAAAGCGGATGTAGTTGAGGTTTATGATCCAGTTACTAACAGTTGGAGCACTAAAGCTCCTCCGCCATTTGGTGATGGTCTCATCCAGGCTCTTGTAGTGGATGATAAAATTTTTGTTATCTATAGCAACTTGTGGATGTTTATGTATGATCCAATCAAGGATTCTTGGATTGAAAAAAACCTTATGCCATGTACGGGTTTTGCAGTTTTTACTGTTATGAATGATAAAATAATGGGGATAGTTAAACCCGTTGACAAACAAAATCAGATGAAAGCTATGAGTTATGATCCAAAAACTGATGGGTGGGCTGAAGAAAAAAGGGAAGTTATGCTTGAATATCCCAGTGGTCCTGGTGCGGCTGGAGCGACAACGGGTGTTTATGCACCTATGCGTGTCTATGTTTTTGGTGGTATAAACTTGTCAGGTAACCCTGAATCAGGTGCGACCCCCTTTACTTGGGTTTATGATCCGATAAAATGTACTTGGTCAATTGCCAAAGCCTCGCCTGAATCTGTTTCAGATTTACAAGTCGCTGTGGTTGATGATCTATTGTATGTGTTTGGAAGTACAAATCAGCAATATGTACCAATTGGATACAGTGCCATTGGTTCACCAATTGAACCGGTTGCACCTTCCATTTTTTCTCCTTTTATTGTAGCTATGGTTGCTCTAGCAGCGGTTATTGTAGTTCTAAGTTTCTTCTTATATTTCAAAAAGAGAACAAAAATAATACTGCCAAACAAGACCAACCATAACAACAACACAAAGTAAAAAACCCTGATATTGTTGCTTGGTGCAGGGGGTTAGGTTCACGGGGTTGTTCACAGGATCGAACTATATTTTTGAGTTAATTTTTCACACATTTTATGATGTGCTATTGATTGGTTTATGGATTTACTTGTAAACATTATCGTGGTGCTCATACCTTCGAATGGTAACAACCATTTTTACCTCATCAATATCATAGACCATAACAAACGAGCCTATACATGTACTCGACGCATATGTTGCATGGGGTTCTTTAAGGGTTTGAACTGATGGGGATTTTCTAGAATTTCACTAACCTTTCTGGTTAGTGTTTCAAATTGTGTGACATCTTTCTTTTGTAGTTTCTTGAAAATCTTGTCTACTTTCTCTACTATTTCTAAGGAGTACACGTGATCAATGGGAATATCTTTTTGTGAAGTCGTTGACTTTTATGGTTTTTTCGTTTTTAGAAGCTTTTAGGCTTTCGATAAATTCTGGTTTTAGCTCCGGTTCTAAGAGGTTCTCTTCAAATTGTTGTGCCATTAGGTTTATTGCCTGACTTTTGTCTTTGAGGCCGTGTTTGGCTTTAATTATGTTAAGTACTCTATTTGTCCTCTCATCAATTTCTATTATGGCCTTAACCATATTAACACCATATTAATGTGGTGTTAATCTGAAATTATGTGTCTCGGCCATTTTTGTGTTATTCGTTGGGCCGATTGTACCTCTTTCCAAAACTCGAACACTGTTGTGAGTTTTTGTTGGTAAACAGATTTTAACACAAAGAAAATGAGTTTCAATCAGTATTTTTATCAACAATACTTACTGATTTTGTTCATGTGTTCTTTTTTTGGAAAATTTTCATCATTTAAATTACCAAAACGATTGTTGGTGCAGGGGGTGGGATTCGAACCCACGAACCTCTGCAGGATAGGCTCCTGAAGCCTACGCCGTTGACCTGGCTTGGCGACCCCTGCACATGATAGGTTACTATTCCATTGCTTTTACAAATAAATACATTGCCGACCAAAAAAGTGGTGCTTGCTTTCTGTTACGCTCTTCGGGTTCTGATGGTTGCATTGTTTTTTCTTTTTTGGTGTGGTCTGACTTTTTAATGGTTGTTTGCAACGCAATAGATTTAGTCCTTGTTTTTATTTTTCTGGTTGTGTTTTCTTTATGGCTGGTTTTTGAAGGTATGGTTTGTCTTAAGTTGGGTTTTGGTGAGTCTTTTTTGTTTGTCTGTGTTGGCTGATTGTTTTGTTTTAATTGGTACAAATATGTTTTATTTTGTGCTAGCTTTGTCACAAAATTTAAATCGGTCCAGTGCTAAATAGTTCTATGCAGATCGATGATGCAATGCATTGAAGCATTGAAGCATGTGATTAAAACAGCTGTAAAATCGGAATGCAATTAACTCTGCTCCAATGGGCTGGACATGCATTTGCGGTGCCTGGCTGTGTGGCAATAATAGGTCCAACAGCAAATGGGTGCCTGCTTGTGGTCTGTCAGAGGGTCGAGTCAACAATAAACTTGGATCACTCTGTAAAACTGGTGGGAATCAATCGGCGAGGCCGTCTATATTCCACTTTTTTTAGAATCGCACTTATACATTTAGTTCTTATCTTTGTAAGCGTGTCTGTCTGGGTTGTTCATGGTTTTTGGGCTAAAGGTTTAAGTGTATCTTCAATGTTTATTGTGAAAAAGGATGTAAAACAATGCCAACTCACGGTTCACTCTCAAAAGCCGGGAAAGTAAGGAATCAAACTCCTAAAATTGAGGCTCATGAACGGACTTCTCCAAGCCCCAAAAACCGTAGCAGACGCAACTATGAAAAGCGTGTTGTTCTGCAACGGAAACCTGGGCAAAACTGGATGTAAGCTTTAAATCACTTTTATTTCTTTTAACAGTTCTTTAGGTGTACTTGGGTTTTTAATCAAGTAAATTTTATAGTGTAAACCGGTGTAGTTATCTACTCTTAGTATTAACAATATTTGGGTTATCTAAATCTTGACAAACATAGTTGCGCTTCGCGAAATCATCGAAACACTTCTTGTGATGTCATCTCCTACCCGAGAAGATGTTAACCGTCTAAAAATCAAAATTGCAGGCAAACATCACCTAGAAAAGGTTCCCTCCAGTGCCGATTTGATAAGTCAGCTCACACCCAAAGAAACCCAACAACTCCTGCCGCTTCTAAAACGAAAAACTACGCGAACCATAAGCGGCGTCACAGTCGTCGCTGTTATGACTAAACCCTACCCATGCCCCCAGCCTGAACCATGCGCTTACTGCCCCGGAGGACCCACTCTAGGTTCACCCCAAAGTTACACAGGTCATGAACCAGCCGCAATGCGCGGCACCCAAAACAGTTTTGACCCCTACAGTCAAGTCACAAGCCGCATTGAACAATTAACCCAAATTGGACACAAAGTCGACAAAATCGAGCTCGTTATTATGGGCGGAACCTTCCCTGCTACACCTTTAGAGTACCAAACTTGGTTTATCCAACGATGCCTAGACGGAATCGTGGGCAAACCCTCCATTAATCTCAAAGAAGCCAAAGACAACGCAGAAATCAGTCCAACCCGCAACGTTGGCATAACCGTTGAAACCCGCCCCGACTGGGCAAAACAACCCCACATCGATAACATGCTCGACATGGGTGTAACCCGAATCGAGTTAGGCGTGCAAAACCCAAACGATAAAATTTACCAGTTAGTAGGCCGAACGCACACAACTGCTGATGTGATTGAAGCCACCCGCATAGCTAAAGACGCAGGTCTCAAAATCGTCTACCATCTGATGCCCGGAATGCCCGGTAGCAATCAAAAAAAAGACCTAGATACCTTCCAGCGCATCTTTGCTGACCCAACATTTAAGCCTGATATGATAAAAATTTACCCCTGCCTAGCCATCGAGGGCACTAAAGCCAACCAATGGTACCAAAACGGCACATACAACCCCTACACCACTGAACAAGCCGCAGAGGTAATCGCTGAACTCAAAAAATTTATTCCCAAATGGGTACGAGTGATGCGAGTGCAACGGGATATTCCTGCAGGACTTATTTTAGCAGGGGTAAAAAAAAGTAACCTCAGAGAACTCGCCCAACAAAAACTCGCCGAACAAGGTTTGCACTGCCAATGTATCCGTTGCCGTGAAGTGGGGCATCGATTGCAGGTTAACCACATTAAGCCTGACATAGAAAACATCAAAATCCTAACCCAACAATATGCCGCCTCAGAAGGCACCGAGATCTTCATCTCAGCAGAAGACCCCAAAAACAACATATTGCTGGGCTATTTACGGTTGCGTATTCCTTCCTCAAATGCCCATCGATCAGAAATCACAAAGATAACCTCCGCCATAGTTCGTGAACTGCATGTCTATGGTCCTCTTGTTCCCGTTGGTAGTCGTCCTGATGGAGAATGGCAACATAGAGGCTATGGAAAAGTGCTATTGGCCGAAGCCGAACACATTGCAAGGGTCGAGTTTGGGCGGGAAAAGCTTTTAGTTATTAGTGCGCTAGGAACAAGGCGATACTACATGCGCTTGGGTTATGAGCGTGATGGAGTTTATGTTTCAAAGAGGTTAAAGACGAATGAGTGAACTAGAAGGTTCAGGTTATAGGGGCAAAGCACTTGAGTTGCTCAAACAAGCAGGTTGCAGTGTCGGGGACATCTTAAGACTTACACGCAAGGACAAAACATACGAGGGTATTTTGATTCCCCGCTCCGGTGATGGCACCGCTATCATCATAAAGATGCAAAGCGGTTACAACATAGGCATCGAAGCCACAGATGACCTCTCAGTGGAAAAAACCGGTAAAGGCACTAAACCAACATTTGCCTCGCCTCCACTTCCCAAACAAAACCCCCTGTTGCCCCATGTTGTCATCATGAGTACCGGCGGAACCATAGCTAGTCGTGTTGACTACCGTACCGGTGCCGTTCGATCCGCCATGTCTGCAAACGACCTTTATGGGGTGGTGCCCGAACTCGCCGATATCTCCCAAGTGGACACCGAAATCGCCTTTAGCATCTACAGCGAGAATCTCCGCCAACAAGACTGGTCTGAACTTGCAAATAAAGTTGCCCAGTGCATCCAAAAAGGCATAGACGGTGTCGTTATCGCCCATGGCACTGACACTATGGCATACACATCAGCCGCCCTCAGCTTTGCCTTGCAAAACCTGCCGGTACCCGTTATCCTTGTCGGTGCCCAGCGGTCCTCGGACCGTCCCAGCAGTGATGCGGCAACCAATCTCATTGGCGCCGTCAAAGCCGCAGGAGAAGCCCCATTTGCAGAGGTAGGGTTAGCAATGCATGATACTATCTCCGATGCCGCTATAGCAGTGTATCGAGGTACAAAGGTGCGTAAATGCCACACGAGCCGTCGAGATACCTTCCAATCCATAAACGATTTTCCCCTCGCCAAGGTGCAGAACCTCCAACTTACCCTGCCCTCAAACAACTACCGCAAACGCGACCCCAAACGCCAGCTCGTCTTGAAACCTAATTTCAGCGAAAAAGTGGCACTAATTAAATTCTATCCCGGCCTTGATCCCGCGGTCATTGACTTTTATGTCGAACGCGGTATGCGCGGCATTCTCTTGGAGGGCTCAGGATTGGGACATGTGAGCAAATTCTGTTTTGAGAGCATCAAACGTGCCACAGCCAAGGGCATAGTGGTCGCGATGGCTTCCCAGTGTATCTGGGGACGTGTCAATATGAACGTTTACGATACTGGCCGAGACTTACTTGGCTTGGGTGTAGTTTCGCTTGAGGATATGTTCCCTGAAACGGGCCTAGTTAAGCTAATGTGGGCTTTAGGGCAGACTGAAGATCCCCAACAAGCCACAGACCTGCTAAAAACTAACATTGCAGGCGAATACTCAACCCGTACATTACCCAAGGAAGAAAAACTATACTATAGAGGCGAACCCTAAATGTCTAAAGCACCCCTTGATTACAGTAAAATCGGCTTAAAAGTCGGCTTAGAAATCCACCAACAGCTAAACGTTAACAGCAAACTTTTCTGCAGTTGCTCCCCTGAACTATTCAAGGATGAACCAGACATCACTTTCTTGCGTCGTCTGCGCCCCACCCAAAGTGAACTTGGCCAGGTTGACCCTGCCGCCTACTTTGAGTTCCAAAAGGGTGGCAAAGTCCTCTACGAAGCTAACCACAAAAGCAGTTGTCTTGTCGAGATGGACGAAGAACCGCCACACCCCATCAACATGGATGCCGTTGAGGTTGTGTTAACTGCTTCCCTTATGATGAACATGCAACCCGTGGACGAAGTCCATGTCATGCGCAAAACAGTCATCGACGGCTCAAACACCACCGGTTTCCAACGCACAACCATCATCGCCCTAGACGGCTGGATAGTTGTCGGCGGTAAAACCATACCCATGCAGGCTGCAAGTCTCGAAGAAGACGCCGCCCGAAAAACAGCCACACATGATGTGGATAAAACCACCTGCTACCGTATCGACCGGTTGGGTATTCCCCTAATTGAGGTTGCCACCGCTCCTGTGATTTATTCACCCAAAGAAGCACAGGAAGTCGCATTTGCCATCGGCAGAATCCTACGCGATACCGGTCGAGTCATGCGCGGATTGGGCACCATCCGCCAAGACCTCAATGTATCACTACCAAACGGCGCCCTGATCGAAATTAAAGGTGTACAGACCCTTGATTTGATCTCCACAGTTGTAGAATATGAGGTACAACGCCAACTTGGATTGATTGGCATAAAAGAGGAACTTGCCAAACGTAACATAACCCCTGATTCTCTCAAACCCGAACTCGTTGATGTCACCTGCATCTTTGAGGCTACTAAGAGCAAAATCCTACGCAAAGCCCTCGACAAAAACCACCCCGTACTAGCCGTTAAACTCTCAGGATTTGCAGGATTAACCGGACGCGAGCTGATGCCTAACTTCCGCTTTGGAACCGAACTCAGTGACCGTGCCAAATTCTGGGGCCGCGTCGGCGGCATATTCCACACCGACGAAGTACTAACAACCTATGGCATAACCCCCCAAGAAACTGAACTGCTCCAAAAAACCATGCAGGCAAGCAAAGACGACGCAGTAGTCTTTGTAGCCGACACAATCCAAAACAGCCAAGACGCCCTCAAAGCGGTGGTGAATCGAGCTCAGGAAGCCTGTTTTGGCATTCCCCAAGAAACACGCACAGCCAAAGACGACGCCACCACCCGCTACATGCGCCCCCGCCCCGGCGCCGCTCGTATGTACCCCGAAACCGACATCCCCCCTCAACCCATAATTCCTGAGTTAGTGCAGAACATACAAGCACATCTGCCTGAACCCTCAGACAAAAAAGTCCAACGCCTCATCAAACAATACACCTTAAACGAAAAACTCGCCAAACAAATCATCGACTCAGAATACCTTCCCATCTTTGAAGAAACCGCCCAAACAAGCGGCGTATCGGCCGCCACAATTGCGGCATTTCTAACCGAGACCATAAAAGCACTCCAACGAGACGGTATACACACAACACAAGTTACCGACCCGCAAATAAACAACATCTTTAAGATCATCGGATCTGGTGAACTCGCCAAAGAAGCCCTTCCCGATGTGTTTAGTTGGTTGGCTAAAAATGAAGACAAAACCGTTCAAGACGCAATAGACGCCTTAGGGCTCAAGATGTTCACAGAAACTGAACTTACCACTATTATTGATCGTATAGTTGTTGCCAACAAAGCGCAGGTTGAAAAGCTGGGCAAAAACGCGTCTGGTATGCTTATGGGCGTTGTGATGAAGGAGGTTCGTGGAAAAGCCAGCCCCGACTTGGTGTCTAAACTTTTAAAGAAACTTTTGGCTGGCTCTTAGTCATCAGTAGATTATCGGGCTAAAGAGCCCGAGAGGATTTCTTCTAAATGCGTTAATGCCGTTGCAATCTCTTTTCCCTTGCCTGTGAGACTATATTCAACTCTGGGCGGACGTCCTTCAATCATTTTTCTATCAGCTATGCCATGCTTCTCAATGATTTTAAGCACATTTGAAAAGGCTTGTCTGCTTATAACAAAGCCTTGTTTGTAAAGTTCGTAATACCCAGCTTTTTCCATTTTTTTGAGGTACAGTATGATTTCAATGACCCCTTTTCCAAACATGATGTGCGCTTTGTTCCGCAAACAAACCCTCTACTAATTTAGCGCTTGCCTATCAAAAGGATAACACATCATAAATAGTACTATGTACTAAAAAGATTAACATCCATCTTAGCTGCAAGCAGGAGATCAAAATAATCAACAATAAAGCAAATAGACAAACTAAGCAAACAACTGTTTACATCAACGTAACCTGCATGAAACCAGACAAACGGCGCTCAATATTCCTAGATTGTATGAACAAAAATGGCTTCATTACTTTCATCAAGCATACCCAAAATACCCAAACCTACTTCATCTTCATTTACCAAAAAGTCTCTTAAATCATAAATAACCCCTTGAATGTTATAACCGTTCTTTCAAGTGGTGCTCTTATAAGCTGGTGTCTTCTGATTGGCTTTAGATATCTCTTGTTTTAAGGATACCAGTTTCCGAAGGCATACAGTTCTGGGGCGATATAAATAGCTGTTGATATATACACAACTTGACAATCTGTCTTGGAGTTATCTGTAGAAATCTGTTCTTACAGTTGGTTGATGTCGGCGCTTTGCCGTAAATCCTAAAAACCGGTTACGCATATACCGTAGAGGAGGTATGGTAGTGAAACGCATCGAAGCACACATAAAGACTCCCTTTGGTGAAGTTGTAATCGAGGGTGACTCCCCACAAGAAATCATAGACATGATGGGTAGCATTCCTGAAAATTTTGTCGAAACGCTCTCAGATTTTGTATCTAACCGTCTAACCCAATCAGGTGCACAGCTAAGAGGTATTATCGAACTCACCACAGAAGGGCCCGTCATTGTGACAAGAGAAAGCCTAACCCACTACGAATCAGTCGGTTTAATTCTCTATGCCTCCGATGACCGGCGTAACACTGCTGCACAGGTGCAGAAACTTTTGGAATCCAGCGGCATAAAAGTGATGGTTCCCGCGCGTCTAAATGAAATGACTAAACGCGGACAAGTCTTCAAACCTGACCCCAACAAACCGGACTATAAACTTACCATACAAGGTGAGAAATGGGTTGAGGATGAGATTATCGCAAAGTTGAGAGGACGAATGGTTTAGCTAGAACAAGTTGGTGCTTGTTCCCCAAATGCATATTACCTGCTTTGAGGATAATCTTCTGAGGAGGAGAGTGGCAAATGGATTTGGTGCCTTTCTTTGCGGCTGCTGTTTACGCGGTATTAGATGGTCTTGGGTTCGCTGGCTTGTTAACAATTTTGATAATTCTAGTTATTATCGGGTTAGTTATCGTTGTCATGGTCAAATTTTTCCTAATACTTATTCCCGCTATACTTGTGGCTGTAGTAGTGTATTTTCTAACTAGCGGTGATTTATTCTGGACCGGTATAGCGTTTCTAGTTGTTGCTTTGTTGTCCTTGCTGAGAAAAATATAGTCTCATCTCTTTCTTTTATTTTCACGTCATGATTTATTATAGTGTGGTGTTCATAGTGCGTTTGTGTATCAACTTGTTTAAAGCGAAACCTGCAACCTAACATAACCAAATCGTGATTAGTTTCTGGTTTAGGTGATTTATTGGTTTGTTTGGTTTGCAAAGGAACTTATCCACAGCCAGATGTTTAGCTAGCTGAACCAGAAGAGAGCATAGTTCAAATCGGTATGGTAGACGTTTAAAAAGACACCCGGCTATGCCTTGTGTTAAAAATGAAATCAAGTGGAATAATTCTATAAAAGTTGTCAAATATTGCCTCTATCGGGGTTCTATTTTCATAAGGCTTTTATATTTGGAGAGGCGTTCTTGAGATATCAATAGGAATGGACAGGTAATCCCTAATGTCGATGATGGAACCAAGTAAAAAACCTCTAAATGTTCTTATAAAACAGTTGCAGGGCAACATTGAAGTTGTTCTCAAAAATGGTTATGAATATAAGGGAAAAATGATTAAATGTGATGGACATATGAATTTGCTCTTGGAAGGTGCAACGGAGTGCAAAGAAGACCAGCTTATGACTAACTATGGTAACGTGCTCCTCCGCGGGAACAACATACTCTATATTGTGCTAAACGCGAATTTGCACTAAAGGAGTAGTTTCTTGAACTAAAGGGGTAGTTTCTTAGCTTCCCCAATTACATATTTGTAGGTTTCAGCTACAGTTAGTTCTACATTGAATTTACGGTTAAAAAACGTCAACACATTTTTCAGGTCTCGCTCGAGTAATTCTGTTGCGTTTTTATGATCAGTTTTAATTGCCTGTGGCCAATCGATAATCAAAATGTGTCCGTCAGGTCGCAGGATAAGGTTGTATTCGCTGAGGTCTGCGTGGATTATATGAGCATTAAGGTAGGCTTTTTTGATGTTTTGTAGAATTTCTTGTAGAACCTTGGGTGCTTCGCCGATGTCTTTGTAGCGTGAGAGTTCGCCGCCCTCAATCATACCCATCGCGATAACATGGCGGTTCTGGCTAAGCGGTTGGGGTACAGAAACATCGTTCTCATACACCAGTTTCATGGTTTGAAACTCGCGTTCTGCTGCTAAATGTGATTGGAATAACCAGGATGAGTGTTCACGGATGTAGCTTCGTTTACGTCGTGTCTGTCGGAAACTAATCCGTCCTAATCTGTGGAATTTGACGGCTATACGCTTTTCAGAAGGGCTCAGTGCATCGTAGACGTCAGCTTCTTTACCCACGCCCACTGTTTGTCCAAATGAAGTGATGATTTCAGCCTTTACTAGCGCGTTTATCGCTAAGCAGTCGTAACCTGCGTAGTTTAAGGTGTAGCCAAGGTATGCACCGTGAGTTCTGTAGATTAGGTTTAGTTTGTCAAGTTTATCTAGTGTGTATGTGACACGTTCGAGCGGAACTTTAGTGTATTTGTGGATCTGCTCGATGGGAACGAATTCTCGTTTTGCCATTGCGGCTTCGATTATCTGGAGGATTCTGAAGTCTTCGCGTTCTAGTTTCCGAAACACCTGCACAGCAATCTCAGCGCTTGACATATCTAATTATTAGACCTTTGGACATGCTTAATAAACATGTGTAAGTTGCGGTAATTGCTAATGGTGGTTTTGTGTATTATTGGTTTTCTGTATGGTTGGTCTCTTGGTTTTTCGAGTCGTTGGTTAAACGCTGGTTAGTGAGTGTGTGACTCTTTGTGCAGTATTTGTTGGTTAAATTTGCAAAAGTAAATGGTTTATAGATCGATAAAGGATGACATAAAGTCAATCATGAATGTTATGTAAAATGTTTATGCATAGGGTTTATATGTTTTGTTTATATTTTTAAAATAGTGGAAATCTGCCTAACTATGAGTGCTCAAATCTAAAAGCAACTCAGCATAAAGGAGATAGCCTACGATGTATAGTGAGCGTATAGTTACATACTTGGGTGATGCTAACAAAACTATCGAAAACCTGATGCTCGATAGATATGCAAACGTATGCGCCTCTTTAGATCTATATCCAAATCATCAAAAATATGGCTTAGCCGAGGATACATTGATCCAAGTTAGCCGATTCATTGTGTGCCTATCTATATGGATGAAAAATAAGGTGGAAAAATGATCTATAAATTTGGAGTAGCCCAAGAGCTTGCCCCCATTCCGGGTATTAAACAGTTTTGGGGTGTTGCGTTTCGTAACACGGAATCAAATAGATCTCAATTTTATCTCACAGTTTCTCCTCTCTCTATTACTCTCTCTGTCGATCCTACAGATGAGGGAAAAAAGTTGATAATCTACTTCACTCGGGTACTTGGCGAGCCGGAGCTTATATATCGTGATAAAAAAACTCAGGATTACATTGATGATTATACCGCTAAATGGTATACAATTGAAAATAGCGAAGTAACAACCCAACGGCTTCAACATCTTATGCATGGTCTTGAGCCAGAAGATCTTTGAGTGCTTGTTGTTAAACATATGGTATCTATGATGGCTCTCAGACTTAGGTCCTAACGGCATACCCATTGCCAAACTAGTAATGGGGTTCCATTGAAGACTGTAATTTCAGTGCCTGATGGTTAAATGTATTTGTTTGTCGCCCAATTTATAGAAAAATATCCGTAATATAGAAAAGGATAGAAAATTTTGAGTGTGTAATATTTTCTAATAAATGGGCTTAATAGCCCCTTTATTTCTGAGCTTTTTTAGCATTTATCTTTTCAAGAAGCAGTTTTGCACACTCAATTTGATTTGGGATGTTACCTGATTCATCTTGTACGCGCCAGATATCGGGTGTAATTTCGTCTACGATGTATGGTTTTCGGTTTTCATCAAATCCAAATTCAACTTTAAAATCTATTAAAGTTAACCCAAATTCTTTTAATTCCTTCCGTAAAACATCGCCTACTTTAACTAGAAGGGTCAACATTTTGTTATATTCGTTTTCTTTTAGTAGCCCTTTCATGAGGCACAGTCTTTCGCTGATAAGCGGGTCTCCCTGTTCATCGTCTTTGAGTGTGACTTCGAGATACGGCGGGTTAAAAGGTATGCCCTTTTCGAGCGTAAATCTGCGGCACATACTGCCCGCGGTGAAGTAACGCAATACGAATTCAAGTGCTGGAACTGTGACATGACGCACTTTCATTAGGCTTTGTTCAAGTTCTGTATCCAGATAATGTGTCGAAATGCCATTTTTTTCCATTATCTCAAAAAAATATTTGGATATGATCAACCCAATTTTTCCTTTACCTGAAACGCTACCGCCTACCGTGTTAGCGCCCGGATCAAAAATACCATTTTCGCCAGTGGCGTCATCTTTGAAAAGTAAGAAATAATCTCCGGTTATTTCGTCTGCTAAAACTTTTTTTGTTTTGCCTTCGTAGACCGTTTTCATTTTCATTAAGCTCCTTTGTTAAAAGTGCTGATTGCAGTCCTATGAGAATGTCGTTTATATAGATAGTGTTTGTTTGAAATTATTTGAGTCGTCAGTTGTAGGTGAGTATGTTGAGTATGTCAACGCACAATGATTCCTCCTAATTAGATGTCGCTTATTGTATTGGGTACTTTTTCTATATGGTGATGTTGGGTTGCTCTATTGGTGCTGGTTTTGATTGTGCGCTTTGCTAATCGTATGTAGCTTTTTTCTTTCTCTATTTTTGGATTAAATATGTTAAATGTGTAGTATTGTTTGTGATTTTAGATTTTAAGCTTGAGATTTTAAGGGGAAAACTTGAGCTTTTAGAGGGGATTTTAGGTGTTCCTTATATGGGAGAAATCCCACTAATGGACTATATAACCAAATGCGTGAATCCCAGTGAAATAGTAAATGCCTGGGCTAAATATGGCGGTAAACCAAGAAAGTGTTTCAAAAGTCCTCTCCGTACTTTCACATCCATTGCGAAGAGACATACTCCTCCATTTAAGTAACAACGGTGAGGCATCATTCACAGATTTGCTAAACTTCCTCAAAGTTGACACAGGTAAACTCAGTTTTCACCTCCGAGCGCTGGCTCCATTCATTGAGCAGACTCAGAGTGGTAAATACAAACTCAGCCGCGCAGGAGAAAGTGCTGTACGTGTCATCCACGATGTGGAAGGCTGGGCAGAAGTTGCCGATGTACAGGGCAAAGCAAGTTCAAGCTCACTTCCGCTGGCTTCATTCCAAAAACGTATGTTTGCCTTCATCATAGACACCAGCTTAATTTTTGCAATAACGCTGGTCATCCTACTTATCTCAAGCGTAGTCGTTCTTGATATAGCGACCTTCCTAACAAACAGCATCAGCACAGTACTCTTTATCACTATTGGGTTATTCTGGTTATACTCAACACTACTCGAAGGTTTCAATGGACAAAGCCTTGGCAAACGCATCATTGGACTAAAAGTCGTTCGTACAGATGGCAAAAAAATGAGCTATGACCATGCCGCCGTTCGCAACTTTGGTAAAGTCCTCCCGCTTTTGCCCTTTGATTTACTGTTTGGATGGCGCATAAAAGACAACACGTTTTTACGATACTTTGACAAATTCGCAGGAACCACTGTCATCAACTTGCGAGCCTAACTTTTAAACCCTTTTTTACGTAAAATCTTATCTGTCTCTAAGCCGTAGCTTTCTGTGTGGACCTCTATGAGCGAGAATGAATTACACGTTTCCAAGATCAAAAACGGCACCGTTATTGATCATATATGTGGTGGTTATGCGCTTGATGTCATTAGAATTTTGGGCATAACCGGAAAAGAGCCGCGGGTCATGACCCTCGCGGTTAACGTACCCAGTAAACATTTCGGTGTCAAGGACATAGTAAAAATCGAAGATAAACTGCTCAGCCCCCAAGAGGTCAACCGCATCGCACTAGTTGCTCCCCATGCTTCAATAAACCTTATTCGAAACTATACCGTGGTAGAGAAACGTGAAGTCCAATTACCCAAAGTTATCGAAGGCATAGTTAAATGTATCAACCCCAGCTGCGTAAGTAACAGCGGAGAACCCGTTCTTTCCAAATTCCAAGTTAAAAACAACGACCCACTTCTGCTTAAGTGTCACTACTGCGGTGTAACCATCGAGCCGCCAGATATTTTAAACCAGCTCTAAGTTAACCGTTCTTTAGCCAACAAAAACAGCTCCTCAAAATTCTGTTTTGCTAACAACTTGCCTTCTTTGTTAATAGCTGGACATTCTAAGGTGTAGTTAAATACATGCATATCCCTATCAGGGTTGAACCGTAATTCGAATGGATAAAACCGACATATAAGAGGTCTGGATTCATAGATGCTGCATCGGTTGTCTTTGAGAAAAAAACATCTACCCTTTGGTTTCTCCATTTCATACACATAGAGATCACTATCTATGACTTCTATACTAAAGTTCTCAATCAACAGATGCGTCTTTGCTGAGATATTTTTGGCTTCGCTTGCCAAGAGCAGAATGCGCCGTTTTTTCTGAGGCGTATCGCCGCAACACAATCCGCAACCATTACATGCAAAACAAACATTGGCAGGATAGGTGAAGTCCACATGACTCACACACAATCTAGCGGCAATTAACCCTTTATGGGGGTTGTTTGGCACGGTGCCCTTCACCATACTGGAAAGGCCGGCCTAGGTTTTTAGCGAGTTTTTTAGCAAACACTTCATCCATATTCATATTTGGACAGGCAAGACGGCTGGTATCAAGGATATAGAAGATCACATCTATGAGTTCCTCTGCAATTTTTTCTTCACCCAAGCCCTTCTTCCATGAGTCACTGGCTTCACCAAGTTCAATGAAGGCAAACAACAACTTTTTTGGGATATCCTCGGGTTTATTGTAGAATCCTTTAGCTATAACTAAGGCTTCAATTTCTTTTTTCATCTCTTCTAGATGCAACTCTGTAACTCCTGCTGCACATTCTATGCCTGCTTGTATAAAGACATATTTAAAAACCTAGCAAAAATAAACACGGGTCGCATGCGGTGTTTTCTGGGCACAAAATTAGCCTCAAACTATCCCTTATCTACTCTACATATCATATTGATGCGGGTCTGTCGGTTATGTATTAAACCCGCATCCCCAAAACCCTTGCCATCATGCAACAATGCTAATACGCATCAAACATGTTAACAATACTTCCCCTGTAACGTTACCTTTAATATTCCAAATTTTTATCCCATAGGTTGCCAAAGGTGAATTATTCATGGTTAGAGCATTAAGCGTAAACCAACTAGCTTGGCAGAAAGCCCAAAAGTTTCTCAACAACCCCGAATTATATGGTGTAATCATCTCAAAATCCAGTACAGGAGCCACTATAATCGACGCCGGTGTCAAGGCATCTGGCGGATTTGCTGCAGGTAAACTCTTAACCGAGCTCTGTTTAGGCGGCGCTGCAAAAGTCCAATTAGACCTAAAAAACTATGGCGACATAACTTTTCCCTCCATAACTGTTACCTCTGACCACCCAGCAGTTGCCATGCTGGGCAGCCAGTTTGCAGGCTGGCGCATAAAAGACGGTGACAACATAGCCATCGGCTCAGGGCCTGTTCGAGCAATCGCCTTAAAACCCAAAGAAACCTATGAGGAAATCGCATACACAGACCAAAGCGATAAAGCCGTTATCGTTCTTGAGAGCAACGTATTACCCTCCGATGTGCTTGTAGAAAAAGTCTGCAAAGCCAGCAACATCGAAGCACCAAACTTGATGATAGCTGTTGCTCCAACCGCCAGCGTCGCAGGCCTAACACAAGTAGCAGGTAGAGTTGTCGAAGTAGGTATTCACAAACTACATACACTTGGATTAGACCCCAAAGTCATCCGATACGCAACCGGATATGCCCCCATTCCCCCCGTTGGGCCCGACTTTGAAGTTGCCATGGCAAGAACTAATGACGTTATCCTATATGGTGGAACCGTCTACTTAACCGTCGACTACGATGACGAAATCAAACTACAGCAACTAGTCAACGACGCTCCCTCACTTAACTCAAAAGATTATGGCAAACCCTTTCTGCAGATTTTCCTAGATGCCGACAAAGACTTCTACAAAATCGACGGCGGCCTATTTGCCCCCGCGCTGCTCATGATAAACAACGCCAAAACCGGCAAGACATTTAAAGCTGGAAAAATAAACCCCCAAGTTTTAGCCCAAGCTCTGGGCTTCTAACTTTTTATTTTTCCTGTCCCAATCGTTTTTGGGATGTTTAGATGCAGTACTTTTTGGATTCGTTGGCCAATTATCCAGCTGGTAGGTATGGTATAGAGTGCCAGTGTTGCGTTAAATAAAGCGGCTAGGGGCAGGAAAGCGTTTGTGGCTGTTTGATCAAATGCATAGCCTATAGGTGGTGTTTGGGGTAGTGCAAAGTAGAGTATAACTGTCATGAATGCAACACGGGTTAAGGCGCCTAGACCTGTTGCAGTTAAGAGCCATTTGATGCTGGTATGGCTGTTGGTTTGAGGGGTTTTGTAGCCGGTTACTTTTTTACTGATGGTTATGGCGGCATATATGCCAATCTGCATGAATAGGGTGGCAAGCAGATTGTATAGGGGTCCTGTTGGGAGTGCACCGGGAAAGAGAACAAAAAGGACACTGGTATTTAACAGTGCTACAGCTATGCCAACTATGGGACTGATTATTAGGAAAGCTATGACTATGGGGATTTCCCACAATTGGTATACTAGTGCGGGCATCAAAGGATATGGCAGGGAGATGTATGTTAGGCTAGGGTTTAGTACAATTGCTAAGGTGGCAAAGACTATAGTTAGGGTGAGTTTTTTGGTGTCCAAGTGTTGTTTCCCTACTAACTCATGCTTTTGTTACCTATTTAAGAGTGGCTACTCAAAAAAGCGTTTGTGTGGATGTGGGTTAAAATATGTATCTTATGCCTCCCGCCGCTTTTTTCTGTACTGTTCAAACATACAAACGATTAATATTGTATATTTAGATTCGCTATGTTGTTGTATTTTTATACAAAAAAGCGTCATTTAACACTTAAAAAGCCTATTTGAGTAAATATTGTTCTAAATGATACGAAATTTAGACCGCTAACGCCCTTTTTTCCCTCAAATAGGTTCCAGTTTGGGACTAAGCCTTATAAAGCTAAAGCCCAGCTATGGCTGCTGTGAGAGGGATGGGGATTAAACCAATCTTCCCCTTTCGTTTGGTTCCTCTTCCCTCTCACAAAAAACCGTTTACCGACCAATTTTAGGATAAAAAAAAGTTTACACGCATATACACCAGACGTTAGATATATCACCAGCGCTGAAAACCCTCAGTTTAGGCGCCTAAACCTGTTAACAGTATGGCCAAGTTGGGGTAAATTATAGAATTTGGGATTAACTACATAAACCTCAAACGCACAAAATACAATATGTGAAATATGTTGACTGAAGCAATCGCCCAGTTCGCAACGTCTAATGACGCTAAAATATGGCTGGAAAACCAAACAACTGCCACCCTAGCTCCAGTACAGACACAAGCCAAAAAGCTACGTGATGACATGAACCTCGCCCTCCAGTTAGTCGCAGACGTAAGCAAACAGCTCTTTGATATCAGCAACAAAGAAATCGAACGCCACAACATGAAAGTCTACAACCGCGCCCGAGCCTTAAACAAACTCAGCCGTCTCTTTATAGAACGTTTAAAAAAACTAATCCCACCAGAACAGATTTCCTACGACACCATGAGCCGTTACATGCTGGAAATCCGCAAAGTCTTCTACGTAACAGACATCGACCTAAAGAACTGGTTCCCCCGCATCTCACCATTCTTTATTATGGACCGAAGAAAATTCTTAGCCGTTTATGAAAAAGCCCGACAAGTCTACAACACCCTAAACGACTACGTAAACAAAGAATACGTCAAAACTAAAACACTCGAAGAAGCCATATTACAGTTAAATGAATTGCAAGGTATAGAGAAACAACTCTTCACACTCCAAGAAGACCGTGACAAAATCCGTGACGAACGAGTCCCTTTGGAACAAGAAATCTCTGAACTCGAACAGAAAATCTCCAACCTAAAAAGCAGCGGCCCCATAGACAAACTCAACTTGATAAACGCCGAAATAGAAAACTTAACTAACGAACTAAGAAATGACCTGCGACATCTCCAAAAACCCTTCATCAAGATGCAGGCACTGGCTACTTCAGGCGGCGGAGGCGGCATAACTCCTGATGAACTCACCAAAATCAACCAGTACATAGACACACCCTTTGATGCAATAGTGCAAGAACCGCCTGGTTATCCAAGACTCAAAGAAATCCTCGAAAAACTCGAACGTATGATGACCAAAGATACACTTAAACTCAAGCCAGACAAGGCCCGCAAGGCTGAACAGTCAGTCAATGACTTTCTGCAAAAAAACATCCTAGACAATCTCCAACTACGATGTAAAGAGATGGCCACAAAACGCGACCATCTGCTGGCATCATCCGATCTCGATGAAATCAACCGCAACCTTGCCCAATATCAAGAACAGCTAAACCTATTCAAAGCACGCAAAACAAGTGTAGAAACCCATGAAATCGTCAAATCTAACTCATACCACGAAACAGTAGATAAAATCAGCGGATTAAAACGCATCATCGAAAAAAACGTGTATGCCGCTATAGATAAAAAAATTCAACTCACATAATCACACAAGCAAACCAACAAAATAACCAAATATTTCTCACAGTACCTCCTTTCTCAACTAACATAGCGCGGATAGTTTCTAAACAATAACCAAGCTATATGACGAATTTTTCACCACTGTTGAATCTTTTTAGTGTGCTCAAAATAAACTGATGCAACCAAGAGTACCTGCCAATTAGTCATCCTTATATCACAATGCTTCGCTTATACCTTCAGAAGGTATAATTATGGTCTGCTCAGTCGACATATCAGAGAAACCCCAGCTAAACGACCCTATCCTAATAGAAGGCTTACCAGGCATAGGTTTTGTTGCCAACATCGCTGCGTTGCATCTTATAAATGAATACAACGCAACCAAATTCGCTCAGATATTCTCTTCATCCTTCCAAGATTTCGCCATCACAACCCTTGACGGCGGTACCCGCTCGCCGATAAACGAGCTCTACTATGCTAAATGCGACGGTAACAGTCACGATCTCATTATCTGGTATGGAAATACTCAAGCACTTACCACAGTTGGACAGTATGAACTTGTTGGAAAAGTGCTCGATATATGTGCCGACTTGGGTTGTAAATTTGTAATTTCTATTGGCGGCTTCAAAAAAGATGAAGCGCAACATATACCCCAAATCTACAGCACCGCCACGGACTTGGAAACCATGCAGACCGCACTGGATTTAGGCACCAAAGTTATGGTGGGACATGTATTTGGTATTGCAGGCCTCTCGATTGGACTGGCAAGAATACGCGAGTTTCATGGTTTTTCACTGCTCGTGGATACCCCTGGGATGGAACCCGATGCGAATGCAGCACGCCATGCCCTGTCAACCTTGAGCAAGTATCTGGAACTGCCGATGAATTTGTCTGATCTAGATGAGAGTTGCGCAAAAATCAAAGAAATTCTCGAATCCTTTGGAATAATTCGAAGCCTGACAGAAGAAAAGAAAAAAGAAGAGCAGCAACTGCGCTGGTTTATTTAGGCTTTAGCCTCACTCATGAACTGCGTGTAGACTTTCTGCACGCGTTCGGCAGCTGGACCGACGCCTTCAACAACGCCTTTTTCGGTTAATTTCACCTTATCCATGACCCAGATAAAACCTTGATCTTCGTAGAGTTTAACCATGGTTGGGAAAACCTTTTCAAGCCTGCCGGCGAGCGATTTGAGGTCAAAGGGCTTTTCTGCGCTGGTTATAGACATCACGTTGGCGCCGTTTAAGACCAATCGATTGAGCGGTTTACCAGATTCATCTTTTGCATCTGCAAGTGTAAGATTTAGGCTGTCAGGGTTTATGCCGACTAGAGTGCCGTTGAATGTTTTCCCGTTTGTGGTGACAACTGCAACAGTTTTATCTGCTAACGCTGCCACTTCGGTGAAGTATTTTCTTTGCGCTACAGACAATTTGTTTTTCTCCTTAAATGTTACATGAGATTGCGTTCAAGTATTTATCTTTGATTTTGTTAACAAAGCCTAAATTGATTCAAATAGTAAAAACTAAGCACTACTATAGAATTTCGTTTTCTCTAAGAGCTGAAATTGTCCTTTAAATTAAGCCCTCTGCTTGAATCAAAATCAGATGCTGATGTGACGGAGGTATTTGTTCCACAGATAAGCCGTTGCGTAACCTGCCACGGCTCCTGTTGCGGGGCCCATAAACAATACTAGTGTTGTTAGCATTGGGCTTGGTTGTACAAAGAGACTAACGAAAACAACTTTTTGGAGATTAAAAGATTGTGGTAGAAGTGCAAAGGCAGAGTAACTTGAAACAGCAATCATAAGGGTACTGAGTGCCATGGCGGCTATGAGACGGTTCTGGTTAACTCCGCTGGGTGTGCCTTTAATTTTAAAGATGTATAGAAATAGGTCGACTAAGACTCCAAAAAGAAAGCTAAAGAAAAATGTGAAGGGACCCAAAGAGGACCCGCTAAGCAATGCTGTTAGTAAACCCCCTACAGCACCAGCATACATGGCCCCTGTTTTTTTGATAAAAAGCGCGCTTAGGGCTAAAAATACGGCCTGAACAACCATCATGAGATAGTTAAGCGGCGGCGGCAGAAACATGTTGGCGACAAAGATTATCGTTCCAAATAAGGCGATGATAAACAATCTCTGTAGCCTTTGCGTTCTATGTCCCCCAGTTTAGTATAGACATAGTGGTTCTGTTTAAAAACGTAGTCATGTCGGTTAATACCGAGGACCCCTAAAGGGTTGATAGGCTAATGCATTCACAGACTTAGCCCATTCTGTGTGATGGCCCTGTTTTCTGTGCTCGATCAAAGAAACGTTTAACGGAAAATTATAAATCTTCAATCAGATTTATGAAAAGTATTATAAATAATTGACGCATAAATGTAAATTGGGTTAAAGGGAATGAGTACTCACGCAGAAGACCTCAAACTACGGTTAATGACAATCGAACTTCTCCGCACCGCCAAATACAAGCGGAACATCACATACCGCGAGTTAGCAGCCAAAACAGGTTTGCCTGTCACGGTGCTAAGCCGCTACGCCAAAGGCCACGTCCTACCAAACACCCCACGCGCCAAACAACTCTGGCGAGTACTCACTAAACTTGTCGGCCTCGAAGCAGAACTTCGAAGCAGAATTAAATTTGACAACATTGGTTACTTCGATAACACCGAAATCGTTGGCGACTACAACATTCTCCAGCAAGCGGCCAATCATGCCCTCGCAAACTTTGCTGGCAAACGGGTCACAAAAATCCTAACCGCCGCCACCGACGGCATACCCCTAGCAACGATGGTTGCCAACGCATTAGGCGTCAACCTTATCGTAGCAAAACGCAACAAAGAAGTCGGCGTAAAAGCCTTCCTCGAAGAAACCTACATATTAGGACGTGACAGCGGTGTCACTGTTACCCTCTACATCCCCAAAGAGTCCATCAAAAAACGCGACAGTGTGCTTGTAGTAGATGATATGATCAAGAGCGGTGAAACCCAAGAGGCACTGGTCAACTTGGTTAAAAAATCCAAAGCCGAAGTTTCGGGCATATTCTCCCTTATCGCAGTAGGTGAGGAATGGAAAAAACGCCTCAAAAGCGGTGAAGACTCACCCGTAGAAGTCGTTACCCATCTTAAATCACCCTTTGACAACTCATCCTAATATTTTATTTTAACCACAGAAATGTTTAACCACAAACCCCGGTTACGTATTTATGTTCACTGAGGAACCAGCATGCGTATGATTAAATGGCAAAACGGTACCGTAATCACACCAGACCAAACCAAGTTACCCCTCCAAGAAGTCACCATAGAAATCCAAACCGTTGAACAGATGGCTGAGGCAATCAAAACACTTCGCATTCGAGGCGCTCCCCTGTTGGGCGCTGCGGCAGGCTTTGGCATTGCCATCGCAGCATACAATTCCAAAGCAAAAACACCCACACAACTGATAGATGAGCTCGAAGCCGCCGGTATTTTGATTAAACATCAACGACCCACCGCAGTTAACCTATTTTGGGGCGTTGACCGTGTGCTAAACAAAGCCAAATCGATCAACGGCACCATAGAAGAACTCAAAGCAGCTGTTATTTTGGAAGCTCAACTAATCGCCGACGAAGACACCGCCCAGAACCACGCGATCGGCAAAAACGGCTCAGTACTAATAGCAGACGGTGATACCATCCTAACGCACTGCAATGCCGGCGAGCTTGCAACCGTCGAATACGGCACCGCCTTGGGTGTTATCCGCGCAGCATGGGCGGAAGGCAAAAAAATCAAAGTCATCGCCGACGAAACCCGTCCCCTGCTCCAAGGCGCACGTCTCACCGCATATGAACTTAAACGAGATGGTATCCCCATAACTCTAATCACCGACAATATGGCCGCCCATGTCATGAGCAAAGGCTTAGTAAACAAAGTTATAGTAGGTGCCGACCGCATCGTACAGGACGCTATTTTCAACAAAATCGGAACCTATGGCGTTGCAGTGCTTGCACATGAACATAACATACCTTTCTATGTGGCTGCACCCAAATCCACCTTCGACCTCACTTGTAGAGCAGTTGATGTAACAATCGAGGAACGCGACCCAAGCGAAGTCACCCACATAGGATGCCAACAAACTGCCCCCAACGACATCGACATCTACAACCCCGCCTTTGATGCTACACCCCTTAAATATGTCTCAGCCATAATCTGTGAAACCCAAATTTACTACCCCAAAGACTACCCGACCTTTAGAAAAACAAAACTATAACCCGAAGCGGTCCTATGAGTGAACCAAAAAAACCTACACCAATCGAATTCAAAACATACGGTACCCTAACCGAAAAAGGCGTTATAGTCACCGAACAAAGCAGCATCGACCAGCTAATCAACCGGGGTTACGGCATCCAAGAAGGCAAAGTTTTCACACTGGCCTTCTTTGAAGCACTCTACCTCCAAGACAAGGGCCTGCTTGAAACCAAAGACAAAAACGGCACAATTATCGATTTCAAGAGCCTCCTACACTGCTACAAAACCCACGACGAAAACGTCTGGGTTAACTACCTCATCTACCGCGACCTGCGAAGCCGCGGCTATGTTGTACGAGAAGGGTTTGGCGGCATAGACTTTCGCATCTACGAGCGGGGAACATACGGCAAAGACACTGCCCCCTACTTAATTTTAGGCATGCAAGAAGGCCAACCACTCCCCACCAACATGCTCGCAGATGCACTACAAAAAACCCAAAGCCAAAAAAAAGAACTGATTTTAGCAGTTATGAACAGACGAGGAGAAATCGTCTACTACACAGTAGGCGAAATGCATACCCCCGTATAGCTAAACATTGAACCGCTTGGTATCGAGTAATTCTTGAACAGTCAACATCTGTATGTCCAACCCACCACGCCTAGCTCGTACTTTACCCCGTATGGCATCATCACTAAAACCAAATGCCACAATAACTCCATTTCGGGCTTTGCTCCTTGCCACCGAAGCCGCAAAGAGATCGATGCTGTTCATGCCCACGTTATCTGATTGCTTGATGGAGAGTGGATAACCCAAAGATGTAAAGCCATCGATACCAAAAGATGCATCCATCGATGAAGCTGGTTTGCCAGCTAAGCGTTTGAGTACCCATGTATTGAATTCGCTGGAGGAAAGCTTACGCAGTTTCTTCTCGTTTGGACCGCGTTTTCTAATAAACATAAACCCTAAAAACGCCACAACACAAAGCACCAAAACACCCACGGCGATTTCAATTAAAAACAAGCTATCTGCTTGACTGCTCTTAGGTGTAGGGGTTGGACGACGGGTACTTGCAGACGTGGGTTGAGAATTATCGGTGGGTTTGGGTGTTTCAGAGGGTTTATCGGTGGGTTTGGGTGTTTCAGAGGGTTTATCGGTGGGTTTGGGTGTTTCAGTAGGCTTATCTGTTGGCTCTGGCTCTGCTGTCACAGTAGGTGTCGGCTCAGACTCGGATTGACATTGTACAGTTAGAGGTATAATTCCGATGAAAAGAACAAAAACAATTAAACCTGCTAAAAATTTAGTTTTCGTTTTATTCACTACTCCAATAGTGCATATGCTCGATAATTTATCAAGCGCTTTTGCATACTATATATAACAGTATTACCTTAAAAAACTTTGGAATTTTGTTCACACCACTTTTTCTCTAGAAACTACAAGCAACAAACCAAACGTTGAAAATTTTTAAGCCCTTCCGCAGTTATTCTATACCATGTCTTGGCAAGCCCTTGTTAGCACCCTGAGTTCGAGACGGTTTTGGATTTGGCAAATCGGTGGAGCCATTATCTATCTCATCCCCGTTCTGATTCGGCTTGTCAGCGGTAATGTAGTTCTTCCAGTGCTGGGTCTTCTTGAAACACCCTGGATAGGCCACTGGATTCCCGGTAACCTGGTTGAGAAAATCTTTGTCAACGCCTTTTTCCCAGGAGCGGCCGGCGCAGTTGCAGGCGAAATTTTTCTTAAAAACCTCAATGGCCCATACCAAAACTCTAAAGAAAAACATCTACGGAGACTAGTAGGGGCTCTGCTCTGGGTGACGATATGGACGCTTTTTCAATGGTGGGGCAACCTCCAAAGCATCATCGCATCCTATGGCGGTAACCTCTTTGAGTATCCCTCAGTGTATCCGCTCAATTTTGCTCTGGCGGCTCTGTCGATTTTTACACCTGATATCGTTGACTATGTTGGGGTAAAGTTTAGGCGGCTCTCTAAACGACCCTGAGGTTAAGGTTAATATTTTTGGCGGTCCACTTTTTTGATATGTCGGTTTTCCATGTTAGACGAAAAGACCGCGAAATCACCAACCCCCATGAAATGCATCAAGTCCTCAAAACCACAAAATACGTTACTATTGCTCTCTGTCTAAACAATCAACCCTATCTAGTGTCGCTTAGCCACGGCTATGATGAAGCCAAAAATAGTCTATACTTCCATTGTGCTTCTGAAGGCAAAAAACTGGTGTATGCACAGGCTAACCCACTGGTTTGGGGACAAGCCCTGCTGGATTATGGTGTCACTGACAAATGTGACTATGCCTACACTTCGGTCCATTTTAGCGGCAAGCTGTTTTTCATAACGGAGTTAACTGAGAAATGGCATGCGTTGGAAACAATCATCCATCAAAGTTCCAAAACGCCTCACGAAAAACTAGCGGCGGTGAAGCCTGAAAAACTCGCTAAAATCGCTATGGGCCAAATAAACATCACAAACATGACAGGCAAAAAACACCAAGCACTACCCTAAACGCCTCAAGACCAGCAACCAATATAGCACCATCTTTAGGTGCCATAAAATTAACTAATGCTGGCTTAAAGTTATATTAAATTTACTCTCAAACAGCTGAAATGCAAGTATTAATACGTCTTATCATGTGTCTGAATGCAGACCATTCAAATCCGTTACCTCATAAATGTAGCGCTCATTTTCTGAATAAACCTGCGTCAGCCAATCCACCGCATCCAACCTAGCCACACAACCCGGATAGTTCTGCTGCTCATCACCCCCAACATAAACATAGTTCACCTGGTAGTGTTGCACAGTAGCAGCAAGCTGACTCTCCGAGCCCGTGTAGGCCTCATTGATGGCCTTCTCTCGCGCTTGTACCTCACCTAACGGCTCCCCATGCCCATATGGCCAGTAAACATACGATGAAACTCTTAGACGTCCCCCAACCATAGAAGGCGGACACTGAATACTGTAATAAGTCAAAAAAACAGATCCCTCAGGAGTGTTATCCCTAACCCACATACCCAACTGATATTCACTCCAACTTACCGCAGAAAAATCCGTGTTAACGTTATAAACTATAACGCTTGCCGAAGTAATGACAGAAAGCAAAACCACCGTTAATACCACAACCCTTGAGGTTTTGGACAACACTTTAGATAACAAGATACCACTTAACACAACAATAGGTATCCAAGCAAACATAAAAAATTTATACATATCCCAAACCCAAGGCGTCATAATCAATATGTTGGGGATCAAAACCAACACAAGAAACGTCAACTTTAGATACGCATAACCTGGCTTAACAAATGAAACAAGAGCTAAAATGAAGGGTATGCCCAAATTAAGGAAGTAATAGATAAAGGGATTATGCGCAAACTCTGCAATAAATGCCGAACTAAAACTTATGGAGATAGGCGGCCCACCTGCAAAAATAAAGGGCAAAGCCAAAACACTGGGCAAAAGAAAATACAGATATCCCCGATTAAGTTTACGTATGTTTAAAATAACTACAACCGCAAAAGCCACATAACAACAGAAAAACGCCACATTATGGAACGGAAAAACCAAACCGGTAAGAATGCCTGCAAGTAGAAGCCTATTTTGGCTGCTCATATCCCTAAGCAAAGCCAAAACCAACGCAAAAACCGGCAAACCCATAAGCAAAGGACGTTGCTGAAGCAAATTATCAAACATCGAGGGCAACCCAAACAGATCACCAAACTGGTAGATATAATTCTGATAAGGACTAAAAGTACCGCTAAAAAACGCCGAAAAGAGTCCAACATAACTCAACCCCCAACCAAAAACCCCCAAAACCACCGCAATAATTGCCGCCCACCTGCCATAAAACCGCGCTAAAGCATAAACTGCCACAGCAAAAATCCCTATAAACACAGCATTTAATACAGGTAGAAGCATCGGTAGATAACCATACATTTTCTCAACGATGGCTGTGTGGAAATCCACAAAGTAATGATACGTCAGCGGAGTGCCGATGTAGTTGGGGGTTTGTGGGGGAAAATTACCTTGATTTATACTTTCAATGATTTCATAGTGGAAGGGCGTATCCTGCCAATTCGACCCTGTCATGACTATGCCATATTCGTTTCCACGCCAAACACTAACACAGAGAACCGCAAGCGAAATCAGAAAAACCCCGCCGAAGAGCAACAGCGTGCTCTTCTTTATCTGAAATAGCCTTAACAGATCCTTAGGTTTTAGGGGCTCACCTTTTTTATAAACAACCAAAGTATAGAGACTGGTTAAAATCAAAAAACCCAAAAGAATTGTCCAATATGAATAACCCAGGGCCAGTGAAAGATAATAAACCATCCCTACTGAGACAAGCACGCTAAAGACAGGTACAAACGCCCATACCTCATAGACTTTTAAGTTAAAGAAACGGTAGCCGATTAAACCAGGCGCAAGAAAAGTAAAGACTAAGGCCGCTATAACCGCAAGATACCCCGAAACCACCGAAGCCACGGACAGAAGCAAAAACACTACAGAAAGCCAGTACTTCTCCAGAACAGCACTCCCGGCGGCATTAACTCTGACCTTAGTAACCCCCTTTTAATGTAGATATATCTTTCTAACATATAAAAGTGTAACATGGACTTTTGTTGCTTGGAAAAGCTTACTTAGAGTTTTAGCGGCTTTTTGTTGTCTGCGGAACGAATTTCGAGAGTGTTTCAAAAAGGATTATGAACAAGGTTCCAAATTTCCTCTCGCGAACCGTTGACGTGAAATCTGGCAAAAAGAAATATAGTTAAGTCAATCATACGCAAGCTTCTTGAAAC
>WQVG01000015.1 GCA_009781675.1 Candidatus Bathycorpusculum acetigenes
AGTGGTGCTCCGGGATTCTACAATGCCCTCAACGGCGGCTTTATCTGCGAATGGGACAACTAAACCCAAACCCACCAATCCCTCTTCTTCTAATCCATATTTTTATCTTTTCCCAAAAACAACTTCGTATCTTTTTCTTTTGGCGTTTCATGGGTATTCTACGTTTAATAGTTTGTTTGTCATCCACATCCACAGACTTCTGGGAGTATTTTTCGAATAAACGCTTGATTTGGTGTTTCAGCATACTGCAGATTCAAACTGTTCTGGCGTCTATTATTGTACCACTCAATCAATGTATCAAAACAATCATTGGTTGCGATCATGCTCACTCAAAGATTCCCTTTACAGGTTCACGCTTTTGAACCTTTAATAGATTTTTTTGCATTTCAACTATATCCGTGCTATCTTTTGCTGTAACGTAGCTATCTAGTAGCTTTTGGTTTAGCTCAAAGAAGGTATGTCCCCAGGGAAAAATATCTAGTATGTTTTTTGCCTCTTGCTGGAATCCCGTAATGTAGAGGGTTGCGGCAATAGCCTCTGCGGTTGTCAGTTTGGTTAGTTTTCCAAAATTGACAGGGTTACCCGCAATCAAAATTGGCAGGCAACGGCTTGTGCCTCTAACGTGTTCGCCCATGACCTTTTGGGCGTGTTCCCAACTACAATCTAAGCCAACAACGCCGAACTGTTCAACCCGTTCCCGATCTGCGGGGGAAAGCGCTATTTCACTAAACGGGTTGAGTACGATTGCACGTTTAGGTAAGAATTTAATTTTGGTGACTATACGCGCAAATCCTCGGCGGCTAAGGCGCAGAGCCGTATTCTTTTTGGGATCATCTTGAGCCGCATGATAAATTGTTATCCTAACAAAAAAACCCGGTTGCACCTGAGATGAATCTTCAGCGCTCACTTGACCTTTTCACCTTCAAGTGATCCATAGGGGCTTCAAGGATTTGGGCAATCCAATCGATAAGATCGGTGGCAACCATGTGATAGCCACATTCTGAGGCAACAAAATCGCCTGCGGCACCATTTACAAACGCACCGGCAACAGCGGCTTCGAAGGGTTCAGTATGTAACGCCATCAATCCCGCGACAATTCCCCCTAAAACATCTCCTGTTCCACCTACGGTCATACCAGCGTTACCTGTAAAATTGAGTTTAGAACGGTTAGAGTCGCAGATGATATCGACTTTACCTTTTAGAAGTATGGTAGCATTTAGTTGCTTGGCTGTTTCTTTAACTGCTGCAACCCGATCTTCTATGCGTTCAGGTAGGGTTTTGCCTGTGAGTATGGAGTATTCGCCTCCATGAGGCGTTAGTACCAACGGAACTTTAAGTGATCGTTTGAATTTGGCAAACGCCTTTAGCCCGTCAGCATCAAGTACCAACGGTTTCCTAGCGGTCTCAATTTCCTCGATGCAGGATTTGACGAACTCTTGAGTTTTAGGCTTTAACCCCATACCTGGTCCAATTGCAACGGCATCGACAATTTTGATAAACGGCTTGAGTGATTCAAGATTATCGGGGCTTAGGTTATCACCTTCAAGTTTAATCGTGATTAGATCGGGGGAAAGTGAGCTGATCTGATAGGCGTTTTTTTTGGATGTGGCTAAATAAACCAAGTCTACCCCTGTACGCATAGCTGCCAACGAAACCAGCACTGGTGCACCCGTGTAAACCTCGCTTCCGCCGATGACCAATAGACGACCAAAATCGCCTTTATGACCTGTTGCGCTTCGAGGGTTGATGGCTAACTGTACATCCCCTGGACCTGCAAACTGTTCGAGTTCCACGGGCAATCCGATGTCACCTACGACAACTTCCCCACTGTATTGTTTAGCTTTCTTCAAGCCCCTTTTGGCTTTATGGAACGTTACCGTCAAATCCGCTTGAACAGCGGTTCCCAGTACTTCACCGGTATCAGAGTCGATTCCGGTCGGGACATCGATGGAGAGTTTAAAGCCTTGCGCGGCATTTATGGCGTTGACAACTTGGTTTATGGGTGCCCGAAGTTTTCCCTTAGTTCCTGTTCCCAGCAAAGCATCGATTACTACATCGGCAACTATAGCAGGGATCGAGGCGCTATCGCTAACTTCAACCAACGGTATTTTGGATCGCAGTGTCTGTAGGATAGCATAGTTTTTCAGTGCCGCTTCATGACCTATATCACATGCTTTGCCAACCAAAAACACCGAAACTTTAAAGCCTGCTGAGAGCAGATGCCGGGCCGCTACAAAGCCATCTCCACCGTTACCGCCCAATCCGCAAACGATTGCAATACGATTACCTTTGGGGAATCGTGCAATAATCTCTTGTGAAACATTTTTTCCCGCCAGTTCCATGAGTTGCAGGAGGCTAACCCCGAAGTATTCAGCGTTAACTTCTAAGGAGCGCATTTCGCGGCTGGAAATGAGGCTGGTTTGGTTTTGCATATTGACGCCTCTTATCATTAGTTTCATGGACAAATAAGGCTATCTCTGGTTTGTATACAAAAGCATCTCCCAACACACTTTTTTAGAGCTGAACTTTTTAAACGCGTATTTCGCGGTTGGAACTGAGCCGGTTTGATTCGAAAGTTACCCTGGTGATTTATTCATGTAGACGACCATTTCCGCCGTATACAAAAGCATCTCCCAACACATTTTTTTAGACTTCAATTTTTCTAAACCTAAAAGAAACTTTGCCAAAAAACGATTTTTGTTCGAAAAATTTCGAAGCATATATAATCATGCTTGGACAAAGATTGATTTAACGTCAAAGGATGTGGTTTGAGTTTACAAATCTCTAAAGAGGATTTGTCCGGGATCATAAATCAGTGTTTATTGTCAAAAAAACTCAAAAAAAATGAAAAAATATAACCAAACAACCGCCTAAGCCCAAACTTGAGCAAATCAAACCCCCAACTCACAACCAAAACCGCCCAACACACATTTTGGCCAATAAATTTATGTGATAAAACACAGGTTATGCCTTCAAAAATCTGCCCAAAACCATAACAAGTAACTGTGTGCTGGCAGGGTTCCTTCGATTCACCCAAAATCGAGCTGTTTTTGGTAAAATTTTTTATCTGACGCTTCGAAGGATCTTCGAAAAAAACTCGAAATAACATTTTTTACATTAAACAGTTAAAAAATCAGACATTGAACAATTGATATTACTGTCAATAGTTAAACACTTCCATGTATGGCGTGAAAAATCTGACTACGATAGCCGAAAAACCAAATTATGCAACCACCCTTTTTGTAATCCTGCCAATTTTCATGCAACCAAGGGAAAGATTATTTTTTGTGGCCGCACGTAAAATTTCCCTGAGGGATACCTTTGACTGGCGCATTTGAGATTTGGAAAAAAACTATGTTTTGGCGATGCTTTCGTATACAACTCGCCCCACATCACAATTTAAACCCCAAATCAGCATTTTTTGCCGTAATATACTCAATATACTGGAGACTGCCCTGTGAGTTTTGAGTGTAACCTGTTAATTTCGGTACTAAAATTAACCAAAAATGGTGTTGCTTTAACTAAAGATATCAATACAGAAGCAAAACTGCCCTCGACCGTATGTATGATATTGCTACAAAAACTGCAAAACGAAAACCTCATTAAACTCAAAAATGACACAATAGAAACCGACAGCGAAAATCGTATGCAAATCGCAGTTAAAGCCATCACCATGGGCGCAGACATACAGCGCATAAGCACCTTGTTACACTGGAAAGAATTCGAAGAAATCGCCGCTGTAGCACTCAAATCCAACGGCTACACCGTCTACAATAACGTGCGTTTTAAACACGAAAATCGACGATACGAAATAGACGTAATCGGATGCCGAAAACCCCTTGTAGTATCTATTGATTGCAAACACTGGGCCCATACAATAACCCCTGCAACGATGCGAAAAATCGCAGAAGAACAAACCAAACGCACAAAAGCCCTAGCCTATACCCTACCCAATGCCAAACTAAAGCTCCAATGCACACAATGGGAAAAGGCAAAATTTATCCCAACAATTCTCTCCCTAATGCCAAACACCAATAAATTCTACAACAAAGTTCCCATTGTGCAGATCCTTTCCCTACAAGATTTCATAAACCAATTGCCCCTTTACATAGAAGACATTAACACCTACTCCAAAAAATTCACAACTCTACCCACCAACTCTAACAACACCAAGAATAATCTTGGCAGTGAGAGCTAAAATTCATCATCAATAAACTATTTTCCAATCTTAAGAATACCCGTTTTTGATAGTCTTATTGCAGGGTAGAGACTTAAAACAAACATGACTACTAACGTTGAAATTAGCCAAATAGAAATCGTAACTAGCGTTGTGACCGTTACAATAGGGTTAGTCATCAAGATCAAAAATGTAATAATTACACCAAAAGAAAGGCCTACACCAAAACTTGATAGTAGCACAATCATGCTCTCAAATGCTGACAAGTTGATGATTAGTTTAGGCCTTGCACCCACTGCACGTAGCACAACAAACTCTTGACGTTGCTCATCCACAACTAGCATCATGTAGCTAACTAAGCAGAAAGCGGCCGAAGCTAAACTAAACAGCGGAATAAACATAATGGTTTGCCATGCGGCACCTAAAAAGGCCTCATTTGTAGCTAGCGTTGGCTCTAAATCAATGACTTCAAGGGTAGAATCAATCGATTTAGCGATATGGCTTATTTCCGCGATAGTTACCGCCCGATCAGATGACTCTTTAGGGGTCACTAAAAGCAGGTTCGGATATGCTATGCCGGTGGCGTTCATCAAGGTTTCTAAGGGTACATAGGTAACATTGCCGTTGTTTAGGGGGTCAACACAAACGCCAACTATCTTTAAAGTTGTGTTTGTAACCCTGATACTTTGCAAAAGTGGATCAGAGATGTTAATGCCTTTACTCGTATCACGGCAATACATGGTTTGAGCAATAGAATCTCCTATGACAGCTTCTAGGGGGTCAGTCTCGCTTAGGCTTCGGCCTATAGATGAAAAATCTGCCGATATATCGCTGGGATTTACGCCGATTACAAGTGCAGTCCCTTCTCTCTTGCCGCCAATAGCGGTATGGACACCGTTGAGTGCAGTAAAATTGCTGACTTCTTGAATATCCATATACAAAACCAAACGTGGAGCAACTGACGCCACATTTGATATATTGTTTATCCGCTCTGTAACTTCTCTTGAAACGGCGAGTTCAGGATTTGCATAATTAAAATCATCCCTCTGTGGTGTTCCTGTAAATTTGGATAGCAACAGTTCATATTGACTCCCCATGTGGGGGTAGGTAACTGCAATAAGTCCAGTTCCCGCACCCGAGGTTTTCTCTATCCACCCCATTGTGGTATCTTTAGCAATTATACCTCCAGCCACTGAAATCGTAAGTAAAATAAAAACAACCGAAAGCAAAATAACAATACGTGCAACAGAAGATATCCGTCTAACCATACTCCGCGAAGCAACACGCCATGCCAACCCTGAATGCGAAAGAGATTTATGTTTACCCCCAACCACCAAACCATAATAGTTAACAGGAGAGAGCGCATCAAGGGCCGTTATTCTTGTTGCTTTTAAAAGGGGTTGCAAACCAAAAAACAACGCTAAACCGAAAAAAACAACAAAAACTACCGGTGCAAACCACCAATTACCCAAAACATAGCCCCCAAAAACAATGGTTGCCGCCACAAAATCAGCAATAAACCCACATACAACACCCAAAATACAACTCAAAATCACTACACTTAACAGCTCAGTCATAAAGTATCCACCGACCAAACTATTGGGACAACCCGCCGCTTTTATCAGACCAAAGTCACGAGTTCTCTGAGCCATCATCAATGAAACAATAAACGAAGTCAAAACTGCACCTACTAGAAAAACCAAGATACCAATAAAGAGAATAAATTGTCCAAATACTGAAGTTAATGCAATAGTGAATACATTTGACGATGCAGTTAATCCAACGCCTACCCGACTGCTAAACAGAAGCAGAAACAGCGTCGAGGCTACACTCAATGTTAAAGTAACCACTACAAGACCAGTTTGGAGCCGCCTGCGAAGCAAATCGTTTATGGGAAAACCCGCACCCCTACTCATCAGGACTCGCCAATTGGCCATCTTTTAATGCGATTACTTGATCTGCAAGCGCACGAATTTGAAGATCATGCGTAGAAACAAGAACAGTTTTCCCATTCTCCTTGAGCAAATGAAGAACCTGAAGAATTTTCTCAGCATTTTTTACATCCAAATTCCCTGTGGGTTCATCAGCTAAAATCAACTCTGGATCGTTTGCCAAGGCCCTTGCAAAAGCGACACGTTGCTGTTCCCCACCACTGAGCTGAGCGGGAAAATGCGTCTCTCTATGTTCCAACCCAACCATCCTAATCAACTCCAAAGTACGCTCCTCAATTTCACTGGGCGGTTTTCTCTGCCACTCCATAGGAAACGCAATGTTTTCAGCCACCGTCAGCGTAGAAACTAAATTGTAGGCTTGAAAAACAAAACCAACATGACTGCAACGAAAGTCTGAGAGAAAATCCTCATTCTGCCCGACCAAAGGTTGACCAGCAACAAAAAGCTCCCCGCTACTTGGGCGATCAATACCGCTTATAATATTTAGCAGTGTCGTTTTTCCCGAGCCCGAGGGACCACACAAGACTGCAAACGTAGCTTTAGGTATCGCTATGGTCAGGTCTTTTAGAACCTCAACCTTACCGGTATCAACCAGATAGGTTTTTGATAGGTTCTGTGTCAAAACCATCCAGCGATTCTCTTCACTTACAGCCATCTAATTCCCACCCAGACAGTTGAGGTTTTAGCTAAATAATACTTGAGGTACACTTCTTTACACATCACCCTGGTAGCAGGTGTCAATACTGAGGTTACCTCGGTCCCGCTTTAAAATCCGCACCTTCTCAGGCAACTTGTCCTTCTCCCAATCAATCCAGCTTATTTCGCGAAACAGCCACCGCTTCCCCAGATGCGCTGCAACCACCGCATGTTTCTCTGCATGACCCGAGGGGATAAACTGGTCCAGAAAACGAAAGAGCTTATCAATCTGCGCCTTAGGAAAATACGCATAGTAGGTGGCGTTTTTGACTTCAAAGGCGTAAAGATGAGGTCCCCGACGTGCGATGACGTCTGGAAGGGGATTGAGACTGGGATTGCTAACAGGCACACGAACCGCGTTGTAGCCTTTTTTTTGCAACAATTTTACTAAAGCGGTTTCACTATAGAAGCCTCTTTTACGCCAGCGCCTAAGCCGTACGCGATCAAGTTCAGTGCTCAACAAGTCTCCCTCTTCTGCACCCTAATTGGCGTCGGTTTAACATAAAAATTATTGCACCCTATGGCGCAAAAAACTGTGTCGGGCGATGCTTTTGTATACAGCATTTATCCATTCGGTGAAGCTGGTGCACGCTGGTGAACATAAAAATTAATGGTAATACTGAACACACTATAATCACCCAATAGAGATTTTACAACATTAACACACTCAAAATATAGGTGCTATATGCAATACTAACAGCAACAAAAATGCTCAAGCCTCAACATACCAAAAACACCCCAAACCGCAAAGAAAAATTCAACCTATGCCGGTATACAGAAGCATCACCAAATACACTCCAAACCCTTTTTACTAACCTAAAAAGTTAATCGCCCAATAGAAAGTTTGTCCGATGGGTTAGAGTTGGAAACTTTGACGTACAAAATTTTTTTTGTTGCTTGCTGGGTGGGTGGTGTTTTACTCAAAGTTTGCTTTGTGTTGGGGGTGGTATTGTTTGTTGTTTTTTTAGGCCGAAGGAGTTTCGAAAAATGGTGAGTTTGCTTGGTCCGTGGATTTTCGACAGTACTTATATGAGGCCCCGATATTCTCCATGCCAAGCCCCTAAGTACACAGTTAATCGCTGTTAATTGTGGCGGGTTGATGAATTGGGGTGATTTTTGAGCTTTTTGTATTTGTGTTTGGTGATAAACTTTTGGTGATTTTTCTGTGAACATATTTTCGGAGTTAAACAACTGTGTTTTATGGGTTTTTATATGTAATAATTTGAAAATATGGCTATTTTATCTAAAAATGACCAACGCTTTATCGTTAATTTTTGAGGTTTTTGGTTAATGCGAGTTCTTGGGGCGATAAATGAAACTTTGTCTATTTGTGTGGGGTCTTCTATTTTTGCTTCTCTCTATTAGGTGCACAATTTTTTTAAAATGTTGACTGATGTGGTTTTAGGAATATGGCGTTTATCCGCGTGTTTGTTTGCTTGTTTTTTTGTAGGTTTCTTTTAGTTGCTTTGGCTTGGTATGCGTTTTGGTTTGTAGATTTTTTAGTTTCTGCTGGTGATATCTGGAATTGATCTGTTGCTATACAATAGTATGTAACTTATCAACTGACGGGTCAGCCTTGAAGGGGGTAAGTTGTAGTGGGGATCGGTCTTTTTTACTGGTTAGTCCTTTTGTTTCATTAGCTATTGTTACATCGGGAGTTCTTCAAGAGGGTACTTTTCTATTTGATTGTGCACTTTACGACGGTGCCGGTCATGTTCTTCTATGGTTTCATAGAGTTGCCCGCAATCCCGGCATCGGTATGATGTACCACTCAAAGTTCTATTTGCGGTATCGTCATAGTCTAGTAATGCATTTTCCAAATTTTCCTCGTCGATAACTGTAAAATCGCCCGTAGTTGTTTCTGAAGCGTTAACTGGTTTCATCTAAAAGTTGCCTCCAAAGGAAACACCTGCAAACTAGTCTGCTTTAGGTTTTAAAGGGTGTGTGGGTGGCTCATGACAATAACAAAACCCTCAAACCGTTTTAACAGTTTAGGGGTAAATAGGTATCGGTATACAAAAGCATCGCCCAACACAGAAATTTTGAGTACACTGCCGACAAACCCTTGCAGAGGCATGTCGGGAGCGTTCACTTGTCCACTCAATTTTTACTGAGAGCGAAATTGGTTTTCTTGATCTCACAGATAAACTTCAGAGGCCATCGGTGCGTCAGGTATCAGCTGGTGCTGTTCATGTTTGCGCCTCATGTAACCGGTATCTTGATCTTCCGAATATAATCCTGCATTTCTTGTAGATATTCAAGTGTTTTGAAGAACTGGTTTCTAATTGCTGTATTTACCAGCGTCCATCCAGCGCGTATGTCCATCTGTGTTCATGCTTTTGTTGCCTGATAAGCTTTAGCCGTTTATAGGGGAGGTGAAGTTGGACTTGGCAATCTCTTTTTTGTGGAACCGCTATTATCCGCGAGACTGTACCTGTATCATTCAAATTATGGATGTGTAGAGCAAAGATAAATCTGGAATGCTGAAGCGTTTGTTTTCGTTGGTTTTTTCGGTTGTCGTAACTCTAAAAAGGTGTTAGCTCCAATAAACTTGCTGGTTTAGACCATAAACGTGAGGTAATTATTGTTTGTTTTAACTGTTTACTGTAAAAAATTTCCATTCGGAGGATTTTCGTGTTATAGTTTCAAGCTATGTACTAAGCAACCGTGTTTTGAAGATGCAAGACGGTCAAAAATGTTTCAGATAGCCGCCGTATCGGAAGCAGAGAAACCGTTTTAGGCTTATTTTATGTTGCGTGATTGGGATAGATGATGTTTAAAAATCTGTTTGAAGCGTAAAACCCGTTTTAGTTTATGAGTATATAAGGTTCGCTGGTCTTCGTTTTTAGTGATGTTGTTCGGTTTTGATTCTTTTGCTGGTGCCCTTTGAGCGCATTCTTGCCTTCTTTTTAGCCTCGATGAGCTTTGAGGGTTTCTCAGCTAGTGCGTCAGGTGTGGTTTCCTCAATTGGTAATGCATCAGTCGTATCTGGGAAAGCCATTTCTGTTGCCAGTTTGGCACCGTTTTTGTGCATTGTTTTCAATGCGCGGTCAGCATCTCCCGGAGTCGTGTTGATGCCCATGGTTGCATCCATTAAGACTATGGTTTCAAACCCCAACCGGCAGGCATCTAGAACTGTATTTAGGACACAATAGTCAGTGGCTAATCCTGATGTAAATAGCCTTTTTACATTGCGTTTGTGGAGTTCGTCTGCGAGGTTGGTGTGGTCAAAGGCTGAGTAGGCCTCATGGTCGGGTTGGGTTGCTTTGGAGATGATTTGGGCGTTTGGGGGGAGTTTGAGGTCGGGGCTGAATTTTGCGCCTGCGGTGTCTTGTATGCAGTGGGACGGCCACGGTCCGTTTTGGGCTTTGAATGATGTGTGATTTGGGGGATGCCAGTCGCGGGCTGCAATGATTTGTGCCTGGGCGGTTTTGAAACGTTTGATATAGCTATTTATGGCCGGAATTATTTCATCGCCGTTTGGAATGGGCAGGGCACCGCCGGGTAAAAAATCGATTTGGATATCCAGTACTATGAGCGCATCGTATTCTGTTAAACTGTATGATGTATTCAAAAATGTCCAACCTTCATTTTTCTTAGCGTGAACCTGAGGAATAAACTTTTGCATCCCACTTATCAGGCGGTTCTTCGCCAA
This sequence comes from Candidatus Bathycorpusculum acetigenes, assembly GCA_009781675.1. GTDB lineage: Archaea > Thermoproteota > Bathyarchaeia > Bathyarchaeales > Bathycorpusculaceae > Bathycorpusculum > Bathycorpusculum acetigenes. Next base: position 10,481 of record WQVG01000015.1, read on the forward strand.
AATTAACCGCTAATGACACGCTGTAAATGGGAATATTGCAGGGTTCCTTAAATTTTCATGAATGTATGGATGGTTTTTAATCCCTTTAATGTAAAAAGTGACCATTCGATATTTTTTCGAAAGACATATCCCCGATGATTTTCTATTGTAGACTTTGGTTGATTTGCTCTTCAGGAAAGTGGCTGGCAATTCGCAATATGTTCACGTATTGCAACCGTTTTCTATGCGCTGAAGTGGCTGAGGGCGCTTGAAAATCAGGTAAATGTGCTCTAGGGGGCAGAAGGGCAAATAAAAACAATATTTGGGTGTCTGATGACTAAACTTTGGATGATTTGATTTTTTTTTACTGTATGTTTATATAAGCTTCGCTTTTTTTCGAAAAACTTTCGCATCAAAGAAGAAATAAGACGTTTCGTTTCTGTAATTGATGTGGTGGTTTTTGGCGTTTTTGGGTGTTGTTTTTAGTTGCAGTTAATTTGTCTGTTGGTGGTATTGGCATCAAAGTGGGTCTGGAGTGGGCTCTATTTTGTTTGGTTGATGTTTTGGGTTGGCTGGTTTTATGTTACTAATGTAGAGATATGTCGCTTTTTGGCGTAAATGTTAAGTACTAGTTACATCAAAATATGTAAACGTAATAAACAAGAAAAAAGTAGGAAGATTGAAAAATGAATACACATAAATCAAGAAACAAGTTATTGGCAATCGCAACAACACTACTACTAATTGCATCCATGACACTAGCAGTAATACCACTAACAACCGCGAACGTAACCGATTTGGATCTAGACTACTACTCAGGCAACGTTGGCGATACAATTACAGTCACAGGTACCGTGACTAATCCAGGCGCTACCGTATCAATCTACTGGAATTCTATCTCCTCAGCAAATAGACTAAATTCAACACAACTAAGCGGCTCAATCCTAGACTTCTCAATTGAGATAACCATCCCCACGGCTCCTGCCGGCTACCATGCTATCATCGCTGTCGAAGAAATCGGCTCAACTGGTGGATCTAGCGCCGGTTCAGATGCGGTAGATTTTCTTATTGAACCTAAAATTACCCTAACTCCAAACAAAGGTGTTGCACGCGACATTATCACAGTTACAGGTACTGGCTTTAGCCCTGGAAGCACAACCAATACGATTGATCTTTATTTTGATGGCGATCCAATATCAACGACACCCTCAACAATACGCGCAGATGCTACTGGCAGCTTTACGGCAACCTTTGCTGTACCAACCCTCCTCTCAGATGGCCTCTATTATGTTGAAGCAGAGTCTACTGGAACCGGAGATTATGCCTATGCAGAGTTTACAATTGGACCAGTGATTACTCTTACTCCAAAAGAAGGCCCAGCAGGCATAATTGTTACAGTGAACGGACGTGGATTTAACCCCAGTACACTTGCCGACATTGTTTTCGAAAATTCCACATACTCTAAGATAGTAAAAGAGGATGTGACTGTTAATTCAGCAGGCAGATTTACGACCACCATAGTTATTCCATCTGGCGCTATAGGCGATTATACAGTTACTGCAACAGATGACGGTGCACCTACCAAGTCTTCGGACGAAACATTCCACATAACAGCTGCAACTAGCATCACTGTTGTTCCGGCAATAAGCGAACCCACATCAACAGTCACAGTTATTGGTCGCAACTTTGCACGCGTTGCAGGTACAAAAGTAAATCTAAATCTTGATGGCTACGACTATGGCGATTTTGCTGTTGATGCAAACGGCTCATTTGAGGTAGATATCGTAATTCCACAAATCCAACTTGAATATCACGACTTAACTGCAATCGATACCAGCGAACTAACTGCAACGACAAAATTAGGCGTTGCAGCACCCATAGCAGTAGCATCTCCAGCTTCAAATCTTGAATCCGGTCAAACAATAACTGTCCGTGGTCTTGGCTTTGACGTCTTAGGCGATCCCTTTGTTGCTAACATCACTATAAATGGCATTCTAGTTGCAGAGGGTATTAATCCTGGGCAACTAGTGACTGGTGTTTTGGTGATAGTTCCAGCACTTCCAGTTGGCGCTGCTACGGTGAAAATCACAACTGACATCGTTGATCTGACAGCTCAAACAACCATAACTATAGCGAAAAGCACAACTGTTATAGTAACTCCTCAAAATGTTCTAAGAGATACTGACGTTGCCATTTCAGGCATATACTTTACAGCAACACCTACCTTAGTTAACGTAACTATCGTTAATGTATCCAATTCTAGCATTAGTTGGACCAATATTCCAGCAACTACAAATGCAACAGGCGGATTTACAATAGACTGGCATGTTCCTATACTTCACGGTAGAGTTAATGTTCCCACTGGCGACTATACAGTTATCGCGACTGACGCAAATGGCTTAACAGCTAGTACAACCCTTAAGATAGTGGCGCTTGATGTAAAAGTTACTACCGGTGCAAACGTATATGCTCAAGGTGCAATCGGCAGTTTCCAGTTATCTAGCACAGCACAACCAGACGGAGAAATAGCAATCTATGATACTGACGGATTCCTCTACAGCATCATCACAATTAACAGCTATAGCTGGGTTTATAACGCTAGGACATTCAGATACACTTATCCCATCAGCGGTTTTGGACTTATAATGGGTACTATGTTCCAGCTCTCCAATGATGCAAAACTTGGCAGTTGGACATGGGACGCAACTTTCAACGACGCAGGCGAGGACATAATTTTCGCAAATACCTTTGAAGTTATCGATGCAACCGTGGCGGCCCAAGGTCCCCCGGGTCCTCAAGGTGAACCAGGTCCACAAGGTGCAGCAGGTGCAACAGGTGAGCCCGGTCCTAAAGGCGACACAGGTGACAGAGGCGCAACCGGCGCATCAGGTTCTGGCTCTGGTTCCACAGGCGCAACCGGTCCAGCAGGCGCTCAAGGTCCCCAAGGTCCCCAAGGCGTCCAAGGTCCTAAAGGCGACACAGGCCCACAAGGTCCAGTCGGTCCATCAGATTATGAAGGTACTGATGAAGCTATAGCTACGACAGCAAATGCAGGCATTATCATAGCAATCATCGCTTTGATCATTGGTGTACTAGTAGGATTCCTTGTCTACACCTTACGTCGCAAGGTTGCCTAGAAACCTAAACCTCAATTTTCTTTTTTATTTTTTTTCTTCTTTGTTCGACTGTTTTGTCAACGTATTTCCTGTTCAAAAGTTTTCTGATATTTCTATTGGTTGTATATTTTCCAGTTGCTGTATTGGTGTTGAGTTGGCAAACGGTCTCTGTGTTAGGGGCGGCTAGTTGGCTGACAAGATAGTTTTGATTAACACTGCGATTTATCTTTTGTTAACTGGTTGGATATTGGTTTGTTGTTGCCGTATGTTTGTTGACTGGCGGGGGTTATTTGTGAGTTTCTGTTTTGAGTTTTTGTTTTTCTGTAGGGTTGTGTTATGATTGTGAGTATTAGGAGTGTAATGATAATGATAATGATAGTGACGCTGATGGTGATTGGGTTGATGGGACGTGACGTTTTTGGTGGGTTGAGGTTGGGTGGGGGAGTGTGGGTTGGGTTGGTGTTGTTGGGGGTTGCTTGGAGTGCGGCTGTGGCGTTGATTAGGCCGTAGCCGAAGAATATGTCTCTGTTTGATTGGTCGTTGGGTTGCAGGTTGGTTGCTGTTTGGCAGAGTATGTTTCTTATTTGGATGTTTGTTAGAGTGGGGTTTTTGGCCCAGATTAGTGCGGCTGTGCCTGTGACGTAGGCGGTGGCGTATGATGTTCCGGTGCCGCTGTGGAGTTGGTTGTCTGGGCCGATGGCGTATATGTCTTCGCCTGGTGCAGTGAGTTCGATTTCGGGTCCGGTGCAGGCTTGTTCGAGTTTACGTGTGTCTTCTTTTATTGCTGATACGGCTATGGTTGTATCATAGCACGCTGGACAGCCAACGCCTGATGCGACTTCGCCTGTGTTTCCTGCGGCGGCTACTATTAGGATGCCTTTGCTGTATGCTGTAATGAGGGCTTGTTTTAGGGCGTTGTTTTCGTCGGTAATGCACCAGCTTATGGATATGATTTGTATGTCGTTTTCTATGGCCCATTGGATGCCTGAGATGGCGTGGTTTAGTTTGCCTATCCCTTGGTCGTTTAGGACTTTTATGGCGTATATTTGTGCGTCGGGGGCGATGCCTGTGAGTCCGGTTGTTGAGTTATGTTGGGTGTTAATTATTGAGGCGATCATGGTGCCATGTCCATATAAGTCGGTTGTGTTTGTGTTGTTGTCTATGTAGTTGTATCCGCCGTGGATTTTTAGATCATCGATGGGATTTATACCTGTGTCTAGGATTGCGATTTTTATGTTTGTGCCTGTGCTTTGGGTCCAGGCGGTTGTTGCGTTGATTTGTTGGGGGGCCCAATTTATTGTTCCTGTAGGTTGGGTTTGGGTGTTTTCGGTTATGTAGGCTATGTTTGGGTTTTGGTTTAGTTGTTCTATGGCGTCTTGGGGTAGTATGGCGTGGATTGCGGGGATGATGTTGTAGCTTTCAAGGATGGTGGCGTTGTGTTTGTTGAGTAGTTGGGGGTTGGGGGTGTTTGTGAAGCCTACGATTACATCTTTTATGGGTGTTTGTTCTGGGTTGGGGTTGGTTTGGGTAGGTGGAATTATTATTGTTGTGGTTAGTGTTAGAATAATTATTGTTAGGGTGAGGCTTAGAATGGGGGTGGTGATTTGTTTCTTTTTAGCTTCATACACATCTTATGTAAAATATGCATTGACTATTAAGTCTTGTTTATTGAAGAAAAATTATTTGAAGAAATGACTGTTAGTCTTTTTCTTCTTCTTTGATTGCGCATTGAAGTTTTTTTATTATTTCATCTGCTCTTAGGGTTTCAACCTTTAAGGTGTAGAGCTGACGTGGTGTGCGCAACTTGAGTTTAACGCCGTCTTTTAGCCTTTTAACTTGGCATTGTTTAGCTTTGGCGCTCATAGCTACGAATTTATCAACATCAAAGATTTCAGATGGCATACATGAGTCCTCTTGGAAGTCCGCAATGAACATAAGGCAACCTCTTTTTATCTGTTTTGGTTCATCACACTTATATCCAATCAATCCATACGTATGCTCTAGAAGTATTTAATTAAGGAGAACAGGCAGATAAAACAAATCCACCTTGTCTCAATTATTTTAATTCTTGCGTTGCTGATTTCATCAACAGCCCTACTAGTTTCCTACACCCAAAGCAGCAACCAAACCCTACCCAAAGAATCCGTCTACGTCGGAATTGCTTTTTGCGGCGAAACCGTAGAGCAAGCCAAAACGCTAATCGACAAAACCAAAAACTACACAAACCTCTTTATCCTAAATGCCGGCCAAAACATCCTATGCACTAATCAGATCGCTGTTATGGAAATTCTCGATTACGCCACAGACGCAGGCTTAGACATCATCGTGAACTTGGGCAGCTACACCCGAGAGACGTGGCAGCAACGCTTTGAAATCCTCCTCCAAGCTAGAGATGCTTATGGGGATAAATTTTTGGGAGTGTACTATGATGATGAACCCGCAGGGATGCTCATGGATTGGAATTGGGAACAAGAATTCTATATAAGCACCCGCCCCTTTGGACCCTACTCAGCACAGCTCCAAGAAAAACTCAAAGCAAATACTCACCCAGACAACTATAGCCTAGAAGCCCAATGGTTTAACTGGATTATGGAAAGAAATCCCGGACATAACGCCCTAAAAACCAGTAACATAACCACCTACACCTCCGACTACACCCTGTACTGGTTTAACTATCTAGGCGGCTACAACGTTATGCTAGCACAGTTAGGCTGGAACAACAGCATCAACCAGCACCTCTCGATGGCACGCGGGGCTGCGGCCCTACAAAACAAGGATTGGGGTACAATTATAACCTGGAAGTATCGAGAGACACCCTACCTCGATACCCCCGATAACATCTATGAGCAACTAGTAGCATCCTATGATGCTGGCGCTAAATACATTACTATCTTCAATTGGCCCTATGACACCGATAACCCCTACGGTATTCTCACCGAGGAACATTTTGATGCCATGGAACGCTTCTGGAACCAAGTTGTTACCAAAAGAAACCCAAGTACTTCCCAAGCACAAGCCGCATTAGTTCTTCCCAAAGATTACGGGGCGGCCTTACGTGACAATCACGAAAAAATTTGGGGCATATGGCAACCTGACGACAAAACAGAACTGATTCATGAAAACATTGAAAAACTCCTTGAAGAGTATGGGCTTGGCCTTGATATAGTCTATGATGATCCTGCATACCCCTTAGAGAACTATGGCAAAATATACTATTGGAATCAAACGCTCACCTAAACAGTCAGGTCACACCCGCACACGCTAATTTTTCTTTGAATGGATGCCCAGTTTAAGGTTAACCTCCACGGTATATTCTTTCTCGTTTTTTCCAAACGCGAAATTCCAATCTTTAACCTCTACCTCCAAATCCTTAAACTGTTCAAGGATTGCATCTTTATAATCCTGACAGGTTTCCCCAAACTTCTGCAACTTATCTGAAATGTTAGATTCAGGCACACATACACCTCCTAAGACGTTTTAGCTATACATTAGGCATGTGATTGATAACTGCTTTTAAAAATATGTGGTTGTCTAAACACAACAGCAAAAAACCATACCCCCAAACGATCATATATCCGTAGCATCAAGAGGAACTTTTTTGACAACCTACAAAGTAGGCATCTCGGGCTCTTATGGCGGATTTAACCTAGGTGACGAAGCCATTTTGCACAGCATCATAAATCAGCTTCGCAGAACCGTCGATGATATTGAAATCACTGTTTTTAGTCGAAGCATACCCGACACCAAAGCAAGGCATCAAGTCGATGATGTGGTAGATGTTCGAGCCCTAACAAGAGTCGAGATCACACCCAAGATCGATTCACTCAATCTCTTTATTTTGGGCGGGGGCGGAATTTTTTTTGACAAAGAAGCTGAGGTCTATCTGCGTGAACTCGAAATTGCACAGCAAAACGATGTTCCAACAATGGTTTATGCTGTCGGCGCAGGCCCGCTCAACAACGAGAATTCCCGTAAAAGAGTCAAAGAGGTGCTAAGTAACGCTAATGCTATAACTGTCCGGGATCGGGAAGCAAAAAAAATCTTTGAAGATATAGGTGTAGACAACCCAATCATGGTGACTGCTGATCCAGCATTTCTGCTAACCCCTGAACCTCTGCCTAAAAATGCACTAAAGCGCGAGCAAGTGCATGGGCAACGGATATTGGTGGGGATCTCGGTACGTGAACCTGGACCCGCGGCTCCCGATATCGATCCCAACTTTTATCATGGCCTACTGGCTAACGCGGCAGATTTTGTTATCAGCCGGCTTGATGCTGATGTGATTTTTGTTCCCATGGAACGGGCTGTTTTTGATGTGCAACATTCCCATGCAGTTATATCCAAGATGCTTCAGCCTCAGCATGCCTGGGTCTTAAAAGGGGACTACTCTCCAGGACAACTCCTCACGGTTATGAAACATTTTACGTTTGCAATCGGCATGAGACTGCATTTTTTGATTTTCTCTGCACTCCAAGGTGTACCTTTTGTGGCACTGCCCTATGCATCCAAAGTTAGTGGGTTGCTCGATAACCTGCAGGTTCCTATGCCGCCGCTTAACCGAGTGGATTCCGGTTTAATTAACGCCTACATCGACAAAGCCTGGGACGACCGTAACACAACAAAAGCCCATATCCAGCAACTTATACCCAGTCTAAAGGCACTCGCCGCTGAGAATAATCGTCTTGCGGTTGGTTTGCTCAGGGGGCAATGTTCTGATAAAGCAGAAGCGCCGATTGAGGTTGACGCTAAACAGGTGTGAACTATGCCGCTGGCTAAACGCTCTGTGGATGAAGTTGCGTTGCCGCCACGGCGTGCCAAGGTGATACCTGAAACCGATGTATTGGTTGTGGGTGGTGGACCAGCGGGAATCGGAGCCACACTGGGTGCTGCCAGAGCAGGAGCCAAGGTATTGCTTGTGGAACAGTATGGATTTTTGGGGGGCTGTGCAACAGCCGGGCTGGTTTTAACCATGGCATCCTACTACACATCCTCAAACAGTTCCCTAACAAAAACAGCAGACGTCACGCTTTTTCCAATCGATCATGGAGAAGGCAGACCAATCATAGGGGGTGTCTTAGCAGAACTGGTGGAGAAACTGGTTTCGGCCGGTGGAGCGTTTGCGCCCTCTGCGCAGACTGGGTTTATGGTGCCTTTTGATCCGGAGGTCTTCAAACAAGTTACTTTGGCTATGCTTGATGTAGCGGGGGTGGAGATGCTGTTTCATGCGGTTGCCAGCGGAGTGCTATGTAACACCACAGGGGTGCAGGGGGTGGTTTTTGAAACTAAATCGGGACCGGTGGTTGCTAAAGCAAAGGTTATTGTTGACTGCACAGGCGATGGAGATGTGGCTACTTTTGCGGGGGCACCATTTGAGGTAGGTCGAAGCCGAGACCAGCGGGTACAGCCGATGACTTTGATGTTTCTTTTGGAGGGGGTTGTTTTAGAGCAGTTTAATAACTATGTGCAGAGTCATCCTGATCAGTGGTGTGGTGCAAGGGGATTAGAGGCCCTTATGCAACAAGCCAAAGAACAAGGTGAATTATATGTTCCCCGAGAAAATATTTTATTGTTTGGGGGTGTCCATAAATCAAATGTTCTGGTAAATAGCACCCGTATCATCAACGCACAAGGAACCGACGTGTGGGATTTGACGCATGCAGAACTAGATGGACAGCGCCAAATTGCTGAGTTAACCCGTTTCTTTCGCAACTATGTACCGGGTTTTGAGAAAGCCTCAGTGCGTCAGAGCGGCGTCATGACAGGCATCCGGGAAACCCGCCGAATTATAGGTGAATATCAGCTAACAGCAAAGGATGTCTTGGAAGCTCGAAAGTTCAAAGATGTCATCGCACTGGGTAGCTACCCAGTGGATCTACATAACCCCATAGGAAAGGGGACAATTTTAAAAAAAATTAAACCCGGCCAAGCCTACAACATTCCTCTACGTTGCCTAATTCCCAAAAAACCTGAAAATCTCCTCGTAGCTGGGCGATGCATATCAGGGACACATATAGCACACGCATCTTATCGCACCATGCCCGTGTGCATAGCAACCGGACAAGCCGCCGGAATATGCGCCGCCATAGCGGTAAAAAACAATCAAACACCCCGAACCGTCAACATTACAGATGTACAAAAAGAACTTCTAAAACAAGGTGCATACCTCGACATATAGATCAAGGGTAGAATAGCAGAGATAATATCCTGTTACGACTGATAAACCCCTAACTCTCTATAGGCGTTTTTTTGCTTGTGTAGAGCTGAGTATACATAGGGCGGTTTTCATTAGACGAGTTTTTAGTAAAATGGTAGTTTTGGTTGGCTTTTTTGTCGCTATTTTTATTAACCCAGCGTCTGCATCATAGAAATTATGCAAGCTGAATTTGGAGTAATCGGAGGAACCGGTCTCTGTGACCCTAAACTTCTCAAAGATATACAAGAAATTACCATAGATACACCATATGGTAAACCCTCTGGTGCTATCACGGTTGGTGCATTAGGTGGTAGAGTAGTAGCATTTCTGCCTCGGCATGGTAAACTGCACACCATCAGGCCTACCGACATAAACGTGCGAGCCAATATTTGGGCGCTTAAACGTCTAGGGGTAAAACGTATCTTGGCCGCGTCCACTGTAGGTTCGTTGCGCGAAGATTACCAGCCCGGTGATGTAGTGTTCTGTGACCAATTTATCGACCGTACTACCCGTAGAGAACAATCCTTCTACACTTTAGCGGAAGGCAAAGTGTGTCATATATCTGTTGCAGAACCTATGTGTCCTCAGTTACATGACGTACTCATGGACACAGCTAAAACCCTAAACATCAAGAGCCACAATAAAGGTACATACATCTGCATTGAAGGACCCCGCTTCTCAACCAAGGCAGAATCCAAACTATACCAGCAATGGGGCGCAGATATAGTTGGCATGACTATGGTCCCTGAAGTCGTTTTAGCCCGGGAAGCTGAAATCTGCTATGTAAACATATCCACCGTAACCGATTATGATTGTTGGAAAGACCATGCCGTATGCGTCGATGACATCGTGAATATAATGAAAACCGGTGTAGAAAACGTAAAACGTATCATCACAGAAACCATAACAAAAACCCCAAATACCTGCACCTGTAGCTGCAATCAAGCACTAAAAGGAGCTTTCGCATAAGGAGGAAACAACAATGGAGAAAACCGACAAGATAAACCTTGCAGATAATATCCGAAGAATCCCAGAATTCAAAGGAGTTGTCTTCTGGGACATAACCCCCCTTCTAAAAAATCCCGCCTGCTTTCGAGCAGCCATAAAACAAATCGCAGACCATTACCGCAACAAAAACATAGATCTGGTCGTCGCCAACGAAGCCCGTGGATTCATCATCGGGGCACCCATAGCTTACGAGCTAAATGCAGGTTTTGTGCCGATCCGCAAAAAAGGTAAACTACCCTACAAATGCATCGACCTAACATACCAAAAAGAATACGAAAGTGACACCATACAAATCCACGAAGACGCCATCAATAAAGACCAAAACGTACTCATCATTGACGATTTACTTGCAACTGGAGGTACTGCCAAAGCAAACCTTGAACTCGTAGAAAAACTAGGCGGAAAAATAGCAGGTATAGCCTTTCTAGTCGAACTAGATTACTTAGATGGCAGAAAAATACTCGGCGACAAATACGAAGTGTTCTCACTGGAAAGAAAATCAACAACAGACAGCTAATTATTGGCCATAAAAAACAGCCGCCACCTCCTCTTCTCTGTTTGGGCTATGACGGCACATATATTGATTTGTTGTCACATCATGACAGCAACTCAGGTTTAATACTCTTATCAGGAGAATAATTAGTCATAAAGGAGTTGAATATTTGGAAAATATTTTTGTAGAGCAACAGCCCCAAATCAGTGTTAGTATTGAAGATCCTATATTAAAGCCTAAACGAAGCGCATTTATTTTTATAACTGCAGAATCAGAATCAAGCCATAGGGCACTAGATGATTTAAGAAAAATTGAGGATGTTCAAGAAGTTTATCTTGCATTGGGGGCATATGACCTTATAGCAAAAGTCAGAGGAGAATCACTGGATCATATAAGAGACAACGTCCTTAAACGCATCAGAAACCTAAGCAGTATTAAATCAACATTAACACTAACCGTCATTTAACACCATTTACGAACAAAAATAACTCTATAAACGTGATGTATTGCCGATTTTATTAATGATTGTGTAACTTGGTTGTAGATACTTCTTCTTTATTGGTTAGCACAGAAACCCGAACCTCTTGGCCTTGCGGTGTATTCTGTAAACATTCATGGATATGCTTCCAAAACATCATGCGACTGTGCCAAAGTGGTGCATCACAGAGAGGACATTTAAACATTGGTTGAACCAAATCCAACACCATCACTATAGATTTGCCCTTCTAGAACATATCACTATGTGGCTACAACAATCCTACAACGAGAAAAACACAAAAATATTTCTTTTTCTTCCAAAAATGTGTCAGTAAAACTTATGGACGAAAAAATCGTATGGTAGGGAAATAGAAGATTGAATAGTCTATTTTTCACCTGTGATTTTAGAATTTAATTTGCGATGCAACTCTAATCCTTCTTTAAGAAATAGAATCATCGCCACCAAAGTCAGTCCTGTCAAAACCAAGAAACGCACTTCAATTACTAAAAAATTCTCAATAACTAAACTAAGCAATATCATACTTAATTCTGCTACAAATGCGCCTATAAAAAAGAAGGAATAAAACATCAATCGAGGCACAAGACTCTTGCCAACCCACACATGCCCATCGATAGATGCTTTCTCTTTTAGGATATAGTTTCCGTAGCTGTCTTTCGCTATCAAGCCAAGATTTTCGAGTTTTTGAAGGTTATAGTATGCAACGCTGGTGCTGCTTAGTTCTGCGCCTCGTGTTACCTCTCTAACACCGACCGGTCTGTCAGCACGAACAATGAACGCATATACGCTTAATGTGTTGCCTTCTAATTCATTGTTAGCCAATTTCGTATCCTCTTGTTAGGTTATTGGTTTACAACGGGTTTTTGCAAATATCTAGTATCATGGTAGGTCGAACATATGGATGTCTAACCCTAAGTCTTCAAATGTTGGAATATATCCCACGTGGTTGGTCTCGTATACTGCCCTTCCCAAACTATCTAACTCTGACAGTGCTATATAGTACAAAATGTCGTTACTAGTAGGTGTGACGGTAATTACTGATGACTCAAGGGGACTGCTTGGATGCTTGTAGGTTATCTGCAGTACTCGGGTGATTTCGACATAGATTGTTTTGGCGTCTCTTAGGTTAGCTAGTGCCTGTGCCGATTTTTCGTCTCCAGTTGCAGATAGATAAGGTCCACCACCAAAGTTATGATGACCTTTTGCGGCTGTACTCCATTCAGCGGAATAAAAGCCTAATGTGTTCTCTTCGACATAACCAAGCGCTTCTGTAAGATCATATATTGTTCCGTCTGCAAAAGTATAGGTATTCTGGTTGCTGTTTGATTCTGTGATTGCATCGATGATACGGGCGGGGTCATTTGGGTCGGATACCTTTCCAGCAATTGCAACACTATGAGTCATGTTGAGAATTGAGGTTTGGTCAGAGTAGAAATGGAACTTATAGACTTCTATTTTTGCATCTACATCTTCAAGATTGGCGCCCTCAGGTGTTATGTCATAGCACATGAGTGTACCAATGCTTCCTCCGTCAGGGATTTCCATGCGGTAAACTGTTCCATCTACATCGACGCAAGTTGTATAGGGCTCGTCATATAAACTTCCGATATAGGGAATAGCGATGATATTGAATATATTGGGATTGAAATATGGTTGTGTACTCTGAACTGTGACCCCTGATATGGGTTGAAAGTATGCTATGGGCAAGACAGTTGCTATTCCGATTACTAAGGCAAATATGCTTATAGCGGCTATTTTCTTCTCGATTTTCATTGTTTTTTCACACCTTCATATTCTACGGGCAATACATAACTATACATTTAGAACACTATTTTTCCAAAGTGTTCTGCTGTTAGAACACCTCTTAAAAATGTCCCTGTGGTAGTAGTGGTAGTAGAGTAAAATAATCGCTTTGAGGCGGAAAGGGTTGCTTTATTGACGTAACCCATTGGTGAGCGCAGGGTAGCATCAAGGATTGTGAGTATGTTTTTATCTCATTATTAACATCATTTTTCCAAATTCATTTTTAACCAACCCTTTGTTGTCTCTGTACAAAAAGCGCACCTTTATAACCTCAACAGAATAACATTCCCACAAAAGAAGCATGAGAGGCAATGTGATGTCTGCAAACGCTCGTTCACTAAAATATGTGTTGGGCTGGTTGATTGCAGGCACCCGAGGTGGATTGACTCGTGCGAAGATAATTGAAGGTTTAAGGGAAACTCCCCAGAACGCTAATCAGTTGGCAACACTACTTAAGATGGATTACAAAACGATGCGACATCATCTTGAGGTGCTGGAGAAAAACCGTATGGTAACTTCTGTGGGGGATCGATATGGTGCAACATATTTTCTTTCACAGACTCTTGAGGACAACTATGGCTTGTTTGAGGAGATTGTGAATAAAATCGGGAAAAAGTAGAAAAAGGAGAACAATCAAGAGGGAGAAAATGATGAATAGAAAACAAGCTATATTCGTTCTGCTTATCGCTTTGTTAATTTTATCTACATGTGCAGCAATTTTAATTACGCTCTATCAGGTTGAAATGAATGATTTTCCCTTTGAACAGAGAGTATATCGCCCTAACCCTGCAGATATCGAGTTGTACTATTGGGCACGGACTATACTCTCAACGATAAACATAGTTCTAATTTCAGTGCTAATCGCTAGTTACATCAGTATATATTTAAGGACTAAATCAGAATTTACTGTAGGTTTGTTATTATTTGCAACTTTTCTGCTTATAAAGGATGTTGTTTGGAGTCCTTTCATAATCGGTGCCTTAGGTTTTGGCATCTTTGGACTTGGTCCATTTGCGTTTTTGCCTGATCTCTTTGAGATGGCGGCTCTTCTTGTTCTGTTCTACTTAAACGTCAAATACTAACAACCCCTTTCATGTTCTACAAGATATTGGGTAAAATATGGAAAAACTATTTAAGAATGAAAACTGCACAAACAAGCGGAAGAGATCCAAATGACTCAGGAAGTTCAAGCAAAAAATAGCCACAGCATAACAGTTATAGCCTTAGGCCTTATTTGCATCATACTTGCAGCTAGTACAATCGCAGTAGTTAGCCTCTATAAGCCCGATCAAACCGAGTTAGATAATAAAGACAAAACCATCGAGGAGCTAAACAATCAAATAACAGTACTAACAGATCAGATATCATCTTTAATGCTGAACCAAAATGATAAAAACGATCAAAGCGCAGAGATTAAGTCGCTAAATGATAGATTAGCCGTTTTAGGAAGTGATTTAGCAGCAGCAAATACCCGAAATAGCGATGCTCAGAAGATCATGAACTTGGAGATTTCAGACACCATCTTCAACAAGACAGTGACACAGGAAGCCGGTAAGGCAACCATCATATACGAAGAAAAAGTGCCCTATGCCGGTTACATCAAGATAGAATCAGCCAAATCAAACTCAACTTCAACCTACGTTAAAATCAGCTACACCTACAAAGATCTACTATTTGATTACAAAGTAACCTTAGGCGACAAGGACAAGACCGTATTGCTACCAATGTTACCGTGTACGATAAAGGTTGAAATCGGCAATGAGAATAAAGACGTGGGCGAAGAAGAAACGGTATATGATAACAAGGTAGATGTCGTAGCCACAATGTATTGGTAGACATCATCACAATTTCCCCTTAATATCCACATTTTTTTATACCTTGACTGCATTATTTTCAAGATTTAAGTTGTGAATGTTTATCAGTGCAAAATTTGTTGCAAAGTAACAATAAATGTGGCTAAAAATTTATTGCAGAGTTGGCAGTTGATGATGTCAGTAGCAATGTTGATGTACATTTTGGTTATTTTTGAATAGTTCCATAAGTTTTGGCATCAATTCGTATCCATGTTTAATGAGTCCCAAGTTACCTTTTGCACATTCGTTTTCGGAGAATTTGGTTGAGTTGCTGTTGTGGTTGGTTTTGCCGCCGGCGATCAGTAGTGCAACGGGTGTGTCGGTGTGGATTTTTTTTGCACAGGGTGTGGCGTGATCAGAGGTTACACAGATTAGTGTGTCTGTTAGTGTGATCTGTTTGAGGAGGGGCCCAAAGAAGTATTTATCAATGGCTGCTATGAGTTCTGTTTTTAGTTTATAGTTGCCGTCGTGGCCGGGTTCATCGGGGCCTTTTAAGTGGATGTAGATGCAGTCATGTTGGGGAAGGGCTTGGAGAAGTGCCTTTACACGGATTTCTAGATCGTTGTGAAGATTGGCGGTGGGTGGGGGAAGCAATGATGCGTCCATGCCTACAAGTTGGGCGATGCCGCGTTCTGTGTGCATATCTGCTAGGCAGGCAAAGTTGACGTTGTACTGTTGGTTTATATTAAAGAACTTGGGTAACAGATGTCCGGCGTCGCGTGTCAAAATAACATTGGCTTTGAGTCTGCCTTCTTTTGCGCGTTGGATGTTTAGTGGGTGGTTTTCCCAAAGTATGTGAGATTTTTCGATAAACTCGTTAACCAAGTTTGCTGAGACTTTAGCGGCTTCGGTATTGTCCTCGGGTTGAGCGGTTTTTAGTACCATATCCACATTGGTTAGGGCAACACCTATACCGTTAACTATGGTATATGCGGGATCGCTGTTGGTGATGCGACTAGAGAGAGGGCGGGATTTGCTTTTTATAAGCAGAACTGCGCGGTGTCCTAGGGTGTTTTTGAATTCGAACTCGGCAGGATACGAAGTTAGCTTGACTTCTTTGTTTACTGCCTCGGTGAGTTTGATGGCTTCTTCTGTTGTGAGGTCACGGCCAACTCGGCGATCTATGATGGCTTTATCTTTGCCTAGGGTTGCAAAATTGCATCGCAGGGCTAAATCGCCGTCTTTCATCTTTAACCCTGCGCCTGCGGCTTCAATTACGCCTCGACCGGGACTGTATTTGAAAGGATCATAACCCAACAGAGAAATCACGGCTGCATCGCTCTCAGGTGCAATACCTTGACCAACAGTGTACATTAGGCCAGTTTGGCCTATTTGGGCCAGTAAATCTAGGTTGGGCGTTTGTGCTGCTTCAAGGGGGGTTTTGTTGCCTAAGGCTTCGATTGGCAGATCGCCCATGCCGTCGATGACTATGTAGAGTAGTTTCAAGTTATTTCCTCTTTAGCTATGGCTTGCCTGCAAACTATATTGAATATTTTGCTTACCGAATTATTTCTTTAATGTTAAAAGCTTTCGGATCTCGGTTTGTGTTTCCTGCGGGGTACCGGTGGTGTTTACAAGATACACTCTGCAACTCTCAAAGATCCTGTGAAAGAAACCGGTTCTGAGTTCAAGTTTACGTTTATCTCGAACCATCTGATGGGGGTTGCAGAAGTCATGTTCGATCAAGTAGATTAGGGCTTCTTTGACGTTAAGAGGTGTTACTGTGTGTTTGTCGGATGGGTCCCGTTTGAGCAGGACAATAGTGTGGAGGGTTGCCATGGGAATTACGCCTCCGCCGCCTACTATCCAGCGGACATTTACTATCGCTCGCCCCCGTTCATCAAGCTGGGCTTTATCTATCAGCCGTTCATATTCGTTCCAGATTTTGCCAATATCTGCTTGGATGTAGGTGTTTTTTTCTGAGCCAAACGCTAAGGGTTCGCGTGAGCTGAGCCGCACAAAATACCAGTCATCACTAATTAAGCGTGCAGTGGGAATCCGTAACAGGCCCCAGGAATGGGTGGTTTTGCCCGTTCCGGAAGGCGCAATGATGGATACCCCAAGACAGCTAATGTCTATAACTGCACCATGAACTGAGTAGATGCGGTGTTCATCCTCTAAAATATCACCTGCAACAGCAAGGGCTATGCTCTTAACCCAGCCATAATAGTCTACATTTATGAGAAATGCTGTTTTGGTGTAGGAATCATAGCGAACACTCATCGGTTGGTTGGGTTCAGATACAACGATGAGACGACCGTGACTGCGAATGTTTTCATTTGCGCTATAAAAATTGTCTTCCCATAAATCCTTTATCTCCTGAATTCTGCGGGTTTTTGTAATATACAGGTGTTTAGGTGGTGGAGTGTGTGGTTAGGGCGTCAAGGGGCACTTTAAGGGTTTCAAGTATGGCACGTTGTAACTTTGTTAACGGCGTAAT
>WQVG01000016.1 GCA_009781675.1 Candidatus Bathycorpusculum acetigenes
CCAGCGGAGATCTTGATGAATATAAAGTCACGGAACTTCTCGAAAAAACCGCACCTATTGATTCGTTTGGTGTGGGCACCAAAATGGGAACAAGCGCCGATCAGCCCTATCTCGATGTTATCTATAAACTCTGTGAAACTCAAAACGCAGACAAAAGTTTCTCACCTATCATGAAACTCAGCAAAGACAAAAATACCCTACCGGGACGAAAACAGGTTTACCGTTTCCGGAACGGTGATGGCTCGTTTAAAAAGGATAAGATTACTCTCGCAGATGAGTCAGCAGACGGAGAGGCGATGCTTGTTAAAGTCATGGATAAGGGGAAATTAACGTACAGCTTACCCTCACTGAATGAGATTAGGAGTTTTGCAACCAAAAATCTAGCCCAGTTACCACAGAAATACAAAACTCTTGCGAATACCCCATCCTATCCAGTGGAGTTGAGTGTACAGTTGCAGAATTTAATGAAAATGTTGAAAATAGAGATAGCTAAGAAAGAAAGTATAGAACCTGTTTAGCGACTGTTTTTATTTTGTAGCCGTTTTGTATATACACCGCAGTAGCTGTTTCCGCCTTTACTGCATTGTGAAGTCACTTTATCGCAGTCTTTTGTGTATTCACAACTGTAAAAGAACCTATCAAAGCATTTTTTGACGATGCCCAATATCACTTATGTTTCCCCCTCTCGTTTTTTATTATAGATATTTTGTTCGATCACATTTAGATCTTAGCCAACTTGGATGAATATGGCAAACTCTTAATATGCTTCTTAGAAGACTTTTAGGCTAATTAGGAGAAAAGTTCATGATGCAAAACCGTCCAGCCATTGTTGCTGTCGGCAGAACCAAATTTGGAGAGCACTACGGCAAAGAACCTGAAAAGCTCATCGAGGAAGCTTGGCTTGCTGCATCTAGGGATTGTAACATGGAACGTAAAAATCTCGAAGCCTGTTACATGTCCGATTGCTTTTTACCCATAACCAACAAGCTAGGACTTGAAGAGGGATTTCTCTCAGAGCTCACTGAACTGCATGTGCCCATGGAGGTCACCCGTAGCTTCAGTGCCGCATTGTTGGCAGCTTGCCATGCAATTCAAGCAGGCGTCTATAATACAGTGCTGGTAGGCGGTATCGAAAAGATGACTGACCGCTGGGATAAAATCCGTGATGATCTCATGCTACTTGACGACCCTTGGAGCTACTTTGCCGGTGGAACCCCGGAATCCAACCATGAACTCATGCTTCGGGCCTACATCAAAAAACATGGCATAACAAGCAAAGATCAAGAACAATTAGAAGTTGCCCTTGCACAGGTGGCCGTTAAAAATCATGCCAACGGAGCCAAAAACAAGTATGCGCAGTTTCAGCGTAAAATTACCATCGACCAAGTGCTAAACGCCCGCAGATCCGCCCATAAACCACTTGGACTCTACGATTTCGCACCAATCTCAGACGGCGCCACCGCACTAATTCTTACCAGCGAGACAGTGGCCAACAAAATGACTACCCGACCCATCTTTGTCTTGGCTATCGGTGCAGCAACCGACTATCTCAACTATCCCGCCCGTGAGGATCTCACCCATTTTGTCGCAGCAGAACTTGCAGTGAAAAAGGCATGCCAAACTGCCAAACTGTCAGCAACAAACTTGCAACTCATTGAAGTTAACGACCAGTCTACCGTGATGGAGATGATCAGCCTCGAAGATCTTGGCCTTGTAGAACCCGGCTCTGTATGGAAAAATATCTATGAGAGTAGCCAAACCGGACAACTCAGCTATGAGTTAGGCGGTAAACCAGTCTATGTAAACACTAACGGCGGATTGAAAGCTGATGGTAACCCCTTGGGTGCAACCGGCGGTGCACAGTTCTTAGAGATTTACCGCCAACTACGCGGCGAAGCAGAAGAGCGGCAAATCACTATACCAAACGGTCTTCGGCATGGCGCAGTTCTGGAGTTTGAGGGCTTTGGGACTAAGGCGTACATGACAATTTTAGGAGAGAAAACACAATGACCAGCGAACCCATAGAGAGGCGTGTAACATATCTAGGCGACAGGCTGAGGGCTTGTAGGTGCCAGTGTTGTGGTAAAGAATACTTTGAAGTCCGCGACTACTGCAGTAACTGTGGCCGAAAAAGTTACGGCAGAATGAACAGCATTGATCTCTTCTACGACAAAGGTATCCTAGAACTCTGCACCTATATCAACGAACCTACAAATAAATTCACCAGACTCGCCAGCTATGTCTATGGCATCGTGTCATTCCACGGCGGTAAAATCCGCGTTCCAGCCAGACTAACAGATCAACTAATCTCTGAGGGCACCCCCCTTGACTTAGCCAGTTTAGAAGGCCGAGAAGTAACCCCGCGCTTTCGCAGACGCTACTCAGTTGGCAAAAGTGACATTATACCCACGATTTCTTTGGCCTTTACCTTAACCGATGAATACTACCCCCACCAGGAATACAAAATAAGCCAGCCCAGCAAGGATTATGAGTTACCCGGTATTGTGGGCTATGGTGTTTATTCGTCAAGATTCCGCATAAAAGAAGAGGGTATAGAGCGTGCAGTGCCCTTCTTTGACGAAGACTCGGTTACCGCCGCAATTGAAGCTGGAAAACTGGCACTCATCCATTCAAGCCTTGACAGTGCATTAATTGGGAAAGTCTATGCGGGTTCTGAATCCAATCCCTATGCCGTCAAACCGATTGCCGCCAAAGTCGCGCAGGTACTCAAACTTGGCAAAGAAGACGGCGATGTACAGGCAGTGGACGCCGTAGACACAGAGTTTGCCTGTAAAGCGGCCTCAAGCATGTTCAAAGACGCCTGTGCACTAGTCAGCTATCCTAAGTCAGGCATAGATTACGCTATGGTTATCGGCACAGACAATAGCCAAGCAGCACCCCGCGGATGGCCCGGAGGAGAACTCGACGCGTTTGTCGGCTACGGCGGCGCCGCATTCATCTTTGGCAAAAAAGACGTCATCGCTGAAGTTGAAGCATGGTATAGCTGTACCTCAGATACACCAGACTTTTGGCGCCGTGACGGCGAACCATACCCCATGCACGGTGGCAGATTTACAGGCGACCCTGCATACCACAAACACGTCCGCAATTCAGCCTCCAAACTTATGGAGCAATGTAATCTCAAAGCCTCAGACCTCAACTACTTCGTGCCCCACCAGCCTAACCCTAGCTTTCCAGTGCGCATCGCCAAAGAACTAGGCTTCAAAGAAGAACAATTCATGCCCGCTATCCAGATGACCAAATTCGGCAACACCTACAGCGGCGCCTCCTTAGTCGGTTTAGCGGCAATATTGGACATAGCTAAACCCGACGACCGCATCTTAGTCACCAGCTACGGCTCAGGCGCAGGTAGCGACAGCTATCTTCTACGCACCACCAAGCAATTACCCGATAAACGCAATCGTCAAAAAATTAACGTCCGATTCCTTGCCGAAAACCCGTTTGCGGAATACATAGATTATACAACGTACCGCCGCCTAAAATCGGGTATGTAATTATCAACAAAAGTTAGGCTATTGAAGAAATACAATAGCAATGATAGAAGCTAACTATCGCTCCTTTTCTTTATTGCTAAAGCTTTTATGGCTAGCAGAATGATGACAGCAATCGCTATGAAGATAATGTAGAGATTTAATGGTGATTCATCTGTTTGTTCTATACTATCTGGAATCTGCGTTGGTGCTGATGACAGTTGTTGCTGAGTCACGTTACATTTTAGAATGTCAATTCTAACAACATCCCTCAGAAAGTTGAAGGTATTTTCTTGGACTGATTCTACCGCCCCAACATTAGGTACTTGCAATACCAAAACTATAGCCATCAAAGAAATCGTCAAAGCAACATCGAGTTTTTTTACCAATCGTTTCATCTGATCATCCCTAAGACAACTCTGGCTTGTTTTCAGCAAAATAGTTGCAACACGCAAAAATTAATAAGCCCTCTGGTCAAGTTTTCTTGACTAATCAAAATCAGGTCAAGTCAAACTTTCTTGACTAACCTCAGCATTACCTAACACACTACCAAACCACTACTAACCACTTACACAATTCGCTCCCACCATAAAACCACGAGTTATAAACTAAGAATATCTTGCACTACCATATCATTTGATGATTTCTACAACGTATCTAAGTTTCCATAAAAGCTAAATAATCTGAACAGAAAACGTAGAGATAGAAATATAAAATGTTTAGTAGTGTATTTCTGTCAATAGCAAGAGCTCACATCTTAACTGGATTAGTCTTAATGGTAACACTATTCGGTATAATAGTGGTAATAGCCATTGCACATATATACAACAGAAAAAAGTCGGTTAAAAGAACCTAATTGGCGATTATCTTTTTTACCGCACATACACTAGTTTTCTTCCAGAACACTGTTTTACGGTTAGTTTTAGACAACAGTCCACAATCAAACGGAATCACCTAAACATGCGCTATAATATCGGAAGTAACCGGGTTCTTCTGTTTGTTTCTTTGTTGATCCTTTTGGAAAGACTTCATAGCGGTCAAACAAGCAATCAAATATCTTCCAAAAGTTCAGCAATCAACAGGCAACAGGCAAATGTTGCACTCCAATGACACACCCAAACAGCCAAATAACGAATGATGCCTCTTTATCTGATTTAGGTTCATCAAAACTGGTTTAGGGTTTTGTGTTGATTGTCATAGCTGTTGAGAAACAAACAAAAGCTGTCTAAACGGCTAAAATTGCAATTCTAGCCTTTTTTTATGCCGGATTAAGCACATCAATTTTTATATGACACTATCGTATTGACTGAAGAAAGAGTGTGAAGTTTCCAGTTGACGCTTATCGTTGATGACGCCGGTAGCGGCGACTTACTTTTCGGAGTTGTAGTCGGCGCCTATCGGGAAGAAACAGGCGAATTCAAATACGATTTAATCGACGTAAAATTCTACCAAGACATATTCCGCGAAAAAGAATACCTACAGGAATCCTCGCGAGTTGTTTTAAGACTTGTTTCCAAGTTCAACCTAAAGCCCGATGAAGCCATTCATATTTGTCAAGGTTGTATTTTTGATGTTGCTGCAGAAGAACTGCAAAAAATCTACGGCGAAAACCGCGTCAAGCGCATTCACGTCGAAGGCGAAACCCAACGCCTCGTCGAAATCGCTTACCTCGACGAAATCCGCAATTTAGGCTATGAACCCCTCGCGGAACGAGACGAAAAGAGAGGAAAAAACTTTTTCCACATGATGCGTTGGCTCAAAGACAACCCCGAAATGCTCCGTTATGCCAAAACCGGCTGGCCGCGACTGAAAAACTACCAGTTGTTCAAACCGTTCCATGTAAAGCCAACCTTCAATGCAGTGTGCAGTGAATGTGGTGTTGAATGTGAGGTACCCTTCCAACCCAAAACTGACAAAACCGTCTTCTGCCAGAAATGCTGGGAAAACCACAAACCCACCCGGCCCCAACGCTCCCGCAAATCCCGAAACAAACGAAAATCGATAAAACATTAAAATTATTTAGAGCAGGTTTATTCGGATTTTATTCTTTAAAACACCCTCGCTTGTTCCCGCTAATAGTCTGATTATGTCGTAGATATACATATGCATATTACATAGTCTTATAAGCAATTAGCTCACGCAAAGAACATCTATAGGAGGTTGAAAACCAAGTGTTGAGCAGAGATTGCGATGGATGCGAAATGTTTCATATGTGTAGTGAAAGATACCGAAAAGTTGGCAAAGATGAGAGAGTCTACTGCCCCGACGGTACCGCTCATCTAGTCGACCAAAACTAAATGTTACAACCCATTTTATTATTTTAGAGCAAAACAGAAATGCAACTATACAGTCTATGTTGCAGATAACTTATGGATAAACCAGATTACCTTATGTGGAGCCACAAATATGACAAAGCCTACGGCTGGCAAGCACAACGGGAACGCGAATTAGGCACGAAATTTCGGAAAAATAAGGCACTTAGCATGAAGGACCTCATTGCAGTGACGGAGTGGAAATTTAAAGCGGACCCAGAAAAGTTACAACGCGCCCAGGAGCTTGTCACACGCAACACCGAAGAGAAAGTCCAGCGCATAACCAGCCAAATTCTAAGCCTCCCAAATGCCGATGACCTCTACCGCATCAACTGCCTGACCACATTGGAGGGAATTTCACCTATACTTGCTAGCATCATCTTAACCTTCTTTGATCCAACCCGCTACGGCATCTTTGACCCAGCAGTTTGGAAAGGACTGTTGGGCAACGCCCCACCGGGACTCTACACGCCACAGAATTACCTGCGCCTTCTATCGGCCCTGCGTAAAACTGCGACCAAACACAACCTCGACGTTCGAATTATAGATAAAGCACTCTACAAAAAAGCTCAAGACAAAACAAATTAACCATAATCACACTGACGGATTTTATTCTCAAAAACGTCAACAACAATAGCAACATACGGCACCGACTAGTATGGCACCTATGCTACATACGGCTACATACAGAATGAACAATTACAATCCGAAAAGAATGTTAAAGATTTGATTACTTTGCGTTTTGACAACAATAGAAAAAGAAAGAAAAAGAAGGAGACTATTTGACTGCTGATTGCATCCGTTTAGCTAAAGCGTAGACTATTGGAACCAAGACTATTGCCAATGCAATTGCGAAGCCCCATGCGATTGTGCCGATTATGCTGGTTACTCCGCTAAAGGTAGAAAAGATTGCGCCTGTACCGATGAGCAGAAAGATGGTATAGAGAATGAATTTTGCGTAGCCTGCGATTGGGAGGAATTCTTCATGTTCGGTGGTTATCGATTTAATCAGACCATCAGTTAGGATTATGCCTACACCTATAATGACAAAGCCTATGATGAGTGAATAAACTAATCCTCCGGCGCTAAACAGCAAGAGGTCGAAGGCGATGTTTAGAATTATGGCAACGAGACCTATGAACAAGAGGTTTTTGAGCATATCAGCGATTTCGGCTTTGTTGTCTGCAAACATGGGTTTGATTATGCGTCCCACAAGCTGGGCTAAGAAATCTACGAGTACAATGCCTAAGACTATGACAAGGATGCCCCCTATGAGCCGGGGAAGATACGATGCAATTTGTACTATGAATACGCCTGCGGTTCCAGGGATGTTTAGCAATCCGACGGCTATAGTTATTGCCAAGACTATGATGAATGCATAGAGAAGACCGCCTATAAAGTTGGATAAATCAAATCCAGAGCTTTTCAGTGTTCGACCTATTTCGCTCTTGTCAAAATTCCGCTCTACAGTCCGGTTGATTAGCCTGTTAACTACTTGACCCACGAACCAACCTACAATGATTCCGATGATGATTATGATTATGGCACCGATTATACTGGGCAACGCCGATGTGATTGTGTAGAAAAAGTTGTCGAATATCTCCTGTAATGTCAACATAGCTACTATTAAAGAGAGCAACAAAGATACCAGTTATAACTAGTCAGCCGAATTATAAAAACTTTTTTAAGATTTAAGGCTCACTATAGAAGAAGCTTATTCTGAGAGTACCTTAATGTAATCCCAAACTTTATCGCCGACATAATGCAACACCTTAACAACCGGACCCTTCTTAGCTTGCCGTGCAAGGCCTGCATCCATAAGACTCTCGCCTATCGCAAGTGCTTTACCATGCTTTATGTCAACAACCAAAACTAAAGCCCCTGCCGAAAACTCACCTTCCACACGAACAATACCAGGAGCCATAACCGTCGCACCCTTACATACGTAAGGAACGGCGCCCATATCCACAACGATTTTAGAAACATTTGTGGTGAACTCAGAGAAGAGCAACGTGGGCAAAACACGATCGTTACTTTTATAGAGCACAGGTTTTCCAGAGATGATATAGATCAAACCTACATCAGATTCGACGACTTCCACACAGGTTTTAGCGTCAAATAACCCCTCAAAGCTGAGGTTGAGTTTACACTGGGCTTCTTCTAGAATTTGTTTGACATCTTTGGCTTTGATAGGGTATCGACGCTGTTTTGTGGGCATAAGCAACCATATAGTGCGTAGATATACAGGCTATTTAGTTTTTTCCTGATCTACTTTGGGTTTTCGGGACAAATACTTCTCGGCTAGTTTACCAAGATCGACTTTAAGCAATATGATGGTAATGACAACTGTCATTACGATGGACATAACAGCCATGACTTCTATGCTCAGGAAATCTCCAAAGAGGTTTATGGCAAATCCACCTAAAAATGCCCCCATAACACCGATTCCGAATTTTCCCAAGAAATAAGCACCAAAAAACTTTGATGGACTGTACTTCATGAGCCCCAGCGCTATAACGATTGGTTCATCAGGAATCGGCGTTACCGCCGCAATAAAGAGCAATGGAAAAGCCCAGCGTCTGATCTTCACGGCATCTGCATCGAGTTTCGACCGCCTGTTTTTGAGAAATCTTCCGCTGATAAAAAAGGTAACCATATAGT
Organism: Candidatus Bathycorpusculum acetigenes; assembly: GCA_009781675.1. GTDB lineage: Archaea > Thermoproteota > Bathyarchaeia > Bathyarchaeales > Bathycorpusculaceae > Bathycorpusculum > Bathycorpusculum acetigenes. The sequence continues at coordinate 8,465 of WQVG01000016.1, forward strand.
GGATGCCTTTGGCTAAAGCGGAACCCAAGGCGAGAACACCCCCAATAAATATAAAAGATAGAGGATCAGTGGCGCCTAAGCCTATGGCAAGTGTGGATGCAATCAGCACATTTGAGGGCCCGGCAAACGGTATCAGGTTAAAACCGAAAGATGTTGCAAAAACTATTATAAAATCTATCGGCATCACTGTCGGCTGTTCCCCACATATCAAATGAAGTGTAAACCCACTTATAAGTACAAGTTAGAAACAGGCTAAAATCGTTTGATAATAAGACAGGACAGCGCATAAATTTAAACACACCAAGAAAAAATGGGTAAACTTCCTGCATATGAAACTACCGCCCGATAAACCGATACCCGGTATTCCGATTACACCAGACAACAAACCAGGCAATCGGCAGCCTTGAAACAAAAAACAGCCATTTACACGATTTCTATTTGAATATATATTCAATTAATCCAAATATTTTATCAAATCCACTATAACACATACCACAATCACCTACATATTTGCATATAATTCACTAAACAATTTAACACGCCAAGATGCTAAAGCCCCAAAAGCACAAAAAACCAAAACCCAAAAGAAATCCAACACTAAAAACAACAACTCAACAAAAACACAACAACACCAATAAACAACCCCACACATAAACACCCAACCGTCAGAAATAGATTACCCCAAAGTCGCAATCAGTAAACAGTTCACGGCAATACCGGGCATTTTAAGGGGCAAGATTAGCCTAGAATCGTTTCTTTTTTGGCAATATTATACACCTGAGCACTTAACGCCTTAAGACCATGAGATAGGTTTAAATGTTGAGAGATAAAGTATAGAAGAGATAAAGTTACAAGAGGATCTCAATATGAGCGAAATGACTACCGAAATCCTTGAACAGAACCTGAGCAAAATTGTGCTGGTTCGCCTAAAAGGTGGCAAAAGCCTCAGAGGCAGACTCAAGGGATTCGATCAACATTTAAATTTGGTTTTAGAAGAGACCGAAGACACTACCGTCGTTGAAGACCAAAAGAAGTTAGGACTCATCATCGTCCGTGGAGATAACGTAGTCCTTATTTCACCCCCACCCAGGTGAGTTAAATGGGGAAGGGCACTCCTTCAATGGGCAAGCGCATGGGGCGTGTTGTCCACATAAAATGTCGGCGATGTGGAAGACGTGCATATCACGTACGCAATAAACGGTGTAGTGCATGCGGTTATGGTGCACAAGCCACTCTGAGACGCTACAATTGGCGGACCAAGACTCTGCAAAGAGAACGAGTCGCAACCATCCGCTAACCCCAATTATCTATATTTTATAGTTTCGGTTAGAGATTCAAAAGACTTGAATATCGAGTTTTCGCTAAATATACAGCAAATTTTCAACAAAATAACTTGTTAAATACGGAATTGCCAATCAATAAACCATCTAAAGACAGTATAATAAAGTTAAACAGATTATTCTGATGTATTATAGTATCCTTTGTCGATCTTTACAAAGATTAACGGACCACGACTCTGCGAAATCGCACGAGCTTTACGCAATGTATTATTGAGAGTAACAAAAACCTGTTCTGTTTCAGCGAGATTTTGGAGGCGCTTTTCGCCCAGTTCCATTTTAAGAAGGTTTTCTGCAATGATCTCTGTTCCACATATTTCACCATTTTTAATAAGTGTTGCAATGGTCAGCTCTTGTAACTCTTGTTTACATTCGATTTTCTTCCAAATGGTTTCAACATTAGTGAGTGGCTGGTTCAGTTTATTCCATTTGTTTGTACCCTGCTTACCGATGAGCAGTTTGACGCGTTCTTGCCATTTTTTAAACCAGATATTGCGCCAGACTGTCAAAAACGCATCCAATTCCCCCGCATTATCTTTGGTAAGTTTCTCCAATCGTTCAAGAATTTCGCATTGTTGCGTTCCTTTCCCTATCAAATTCCACTGGAACTTGAGATAGTTTGTAAAATCTTGGTACGCAACCTGTAATACCGTGCGGTCTGAGCCCATTATATCTAGGGCTGGGTCTATCTCTTTAAGTTTCTCGCCTATCATGATTTCGACAAAGTTCATTAGGATTCCCGCTAAAACCCTCTCCACAATCATTTAGCTGAGGTTTTAATTAAACATTATTTAAAAACACATATAACTGCCTAGGCTAAAAATCGTAATATGTCGAATTTATATATCCTTAAAACAACTCATTCGATGTATTCGGGTAACGTGGTAACGTCGGGTAACATTAAATCGGGTTGTTCTTTGGCGAGTTCCTCGCGTCCATAGAGTCCCGAGAGCACTGCCACCGTGCATGAACCGGCCGCTTTTCCCGCCCGCATATCGTTAACTGAGTCGCCCGCAATGATACAATCACACATCTTTAAGTCCAAGGTATCGACACACCGGATTAACGCTTCAGGCGAAGGCTTAGGCTTTGATGTGTCCAACGCAGTCATAACCAAGGTGAAGTACTGGGAAATACCCAGATAGTCGAGTTCTTTTTGGATAACTTGATTGGGAACATGGCGCATAGTGATTAGCGCCAATTTAGCTCGCTCTGCAAGACATTCAAGCACTGAAGGCACATTAGGCAAAAGTTTGGCATGCCTCTCTGTTGCTGAGTGGAAGGCTTTTATGTATATGGGCATGAATTGTTCTGCACAGCCACCGGTGAGGTCATTGATGTTTTGGCGCTGTTCGATACGACGGGGGATTTCCATTATAATTTGGGCCGAGGGGACCTCTTGGCCAAGGGCTCGAAAGCCGATTTTGGCGGCTTCTATGTAGGCGGCTGTGGAGTCAACAAGTGTACCATCTAAATCTAAGAATATTCCGTTTGCTTTCAGTTTGTTTGGTTGCATTAGGTTGTCTTGGGGTTCTTGTTTCTTAAATGTTCGCCTCGTTTGGCAGTTATAATACGGCCCGTCCATCATCGCCATAGTCTATATATTTTATTTGGATCATATCTATAGGTTTGTCAGCTTATTTATTCGTAAGTAAGTGGAGATGAAATAGATGATTTCAAGAGATTGTGATGGATGCTCCAAACTAAAAGAGTGCAGTACACGTTACCATAAAGCCGTAATAGGTGACAAAGTCTACTGTCCTGATGGCACAGCCCATCTAATTGATAGCGCAAGCATTGCTCCAAATAGAGAGAGAAAATTTCAGATAGCAACAATCCAATAATTAAACTCAAATTCGCAACTTGATACTCAAATTTTTAGTTAAAACGTTCAATAAAGACGTTATTTACACATATGAGTTAAAATGAATTCAGCTATTGTATGCTACAAAACCTGTGAGAAAAGGTACATACAGGACAGTTGCCTCCTGACAGTATCTCAGGAGACATGAGGGCAGTATTTCTATGTAGATCCTGATAACTAACCCGTCATCAAAGATTTGATAAAGTGCCGGTTTGAGAATATGGATACAGTTTTACAGGGTCCCAGTTTCATTTAAAAATTTAATATTTGATGAATATTTTTACCTACACAATAAGTCGGTTAAAGGAAAAAAGTGGGTTAGCTTAAGACGGATTCAACATTTAAGTTGAGCACTACTTCTGAAATGTCACTTGCATACTCTGCAGTACGTCTAACGCTCTCGATAAGCAACCTTAAGTTAACGACTTCTTCAACCTTGATGTTTTGAGAGCAAAGAACAGCTTCTTTTTCGAGTCGATGAACTTGCCCCAGTTTTTCAATCACTGACTCTGCGCGGTGGAAATCATGCTTGAACAGGGCCTCCATTGAATTCTCAAACATCATGTTTGCTAGCTCGCTTAATTGGGTAATTTTGTTTAACAAATCCGTGTTAACGGATTCTTTTAGGAGCAGTGTATTCTCAGCGATTTTTGTGGCATGATCGGCACTACGTTCAACAGATTTAGCGATGAGCCTATAGCCTAAGCAGTCTCTTTGACTGTTTAATCCGATTTCTTTGACAATTCTTTGGTTAGAAACTGCCAGTTTTAGCAACCGCACTATGTAGAGACCAAAACGGTTGACTTCACGGTCTGTTTCAATGACTGCTTTTGCACTGGAATAATCGAGTTTTTTAAGCGCCTGCAGAGCTTCTTTATGCATTGACGAGGCAATTATCGACATGCGGCTTAAAGCGTTCTGGACAGTAAGTTCAGGGTAATTCAGCAACACCTGAAGGGTTAAGTCCATGGCGGTATCTGTGACGATTTCTGTACCGACGAGATAGTGTCTGGCGAAAGTTTTGAGGTGATTTCTAAGCTTTGATGATAGAACTTTTTGGTTTTGTGCTCTGATATGGATAATGTTGTAGCCGTTTAGGTATGCAGAGATTGCAGTTCTCATGATAGCATCAGGATTGTCGTTTTGTCCAACTTTAATGAATGCTTCATCAGTTTTTCCTTTCTGGGGGAAACTGGAAGGGGATATGGATAGGGAGCCGTCATCTTCTTCTCGGACAACCATGGAGCTACCGCGTTTGAGATCGTTTTTGGTTGCCCAATCTTTGGGCAGGGAAAGAATGAAGGTTGATCCACCGGTGACTTGTAGTTTACGCTGTTCTTCGTTTAGTTTTTCTACTTCTTTGGCTATCACGCTTGATTCCAAGTTACTTCTTTGATGTTTAGTCACTATATTAACTATATCTATATAGACTATAAATTTTATGGAGAGTTCCTATATAACATCATTAGTTGTAAGTACCCAAACCAGAGGATAAAAAATATGAAAACTACATACATAATAGCCATTGCAGTAATTGCAATAATCATCGGTTCAGTAGCTGCATACGCTTATCTGTCTGCTCCAGCCGCAGAGACCATATCAATCACCGCTTCCGGCGCAACTTTCCCCGAACCCTTCCTTATAGAAACCATCAAAGAATATTCCGATATAAAATCTAACGTACAAATTAACTACCAAGGTGGAGGCAGCGGTAAAGGTGTCACTGACTTAACAAACAAAGTCGTCGACTTTGCATGCTCAGACGCACCCCTATCTAGCTCACAAAGAGCCGCCGCCCCTGACGTGCTACACATCCCAGAAACCATCGGTGCAATCACAGTAGCCTACAACATACCCGGAATCGAAACAGGCCTAAAACTCACTGGCCCAATAATAGCAGACATCTTTTTAGGAAAAATAACAATGTGGGATGATTCTGCCATAACAACAATCAACCCAGATTTAAATCTACCACACAAAGAAATAACTGTCATCCATAGATCAGACGGCTCAGGAACAACCAACTGGTTCACAAAATACCTCTCATCAGTTAGCGACACATGGAAAACAAGCGTCGGAGCAAATTCCACTGTCCAATGGCCAGTCGGAATAGGCCAAAGCGGCAACTCCGGAGTAGCAGAAACAGTCACCTCAACAGAATATGCAGTCGGTTACATCGAACTAGCATATACATTAGCACACAATGTTCCAGTTGCAGCAATCAAAAACCCCGCAGGCAACTACATCATTCCAACACTTGACGCCACAACTGCCGCAGCTAAAGCCCTGCCGTCTCCGCTTCCCTCAGGAAGTGACAGCTGGGAAGATATAGCCATACTCAACACTAGTGGCACAGATGCATACCCCATAGTCACCCCGACCTACATGCTCGTCTACAAAGACCTTGGCGTAATCCCTGGAATGACTATAGAAAAAGCAACAGCAATAGTTCAATATATCTGGTATGTTGTCCACAATGGTCAACAACTAGGCGCTGAACTGCAATATGCAGCCCTACCATCGAACTTGGTACAAATCAACGAAGCAACACTGAATTCGATAACCTTCAACGGTGAAACGGTACCAACACATTAAACGACCGGTGGGTTATGACCTTAAGCCAAAACCTTTTTTTTCTTTGTATCTTTAATTCAGGCAGATTAGCATGATTAAGCTAACAGGCGATAACATCTTTAAAGCCATAATTGCAATAATCGCCGCATCCGCCGCAATTATATTATTACTTAATACTTACGTTCTTGTTACTGGTTCAGCAAATATTTTTGCCACATCAGGATTCGAGTTTATTTCCGGAAAAAACTGGGATCCGGGAATATCATCATTTGGTGTCCTGCCCTACATTCTTGGGACTCTCCTAACCTCAGGCATCGCCCTGCTGGTAGGTGTGCCCCTGAGTCTGGGTATCGCCATATTTATCGTGGAAATGGCCCCTAAAACCGTACGTGTACCCTTCTCCTACTTGGTAGAAATGTTGGCAGCTGTTCCCAGTGTAATCTATGGTCTTTGGGGCTTGTTTGTACTCCGTTTCTGGGTTCTAAACTACATTGAGAAACCCCTAAACACCTACTTGGGTTGGATACCCATATTCAGCGGAACACCCACCGGCCTCGACATTCTCACCGCAGGACTCATTCTTGCTATCATGATCATTCCAACGGTGGCCTCCGTCTCAAGGGAAGTCATAAGCGCAGTACCAAACTCGATTAGAGAAGGTGCCTACGGAATCGGCGCCACAAAATGGGAAGTCATCCGCCACTGGGTTATCAACTACGGACGCTCAGGAATATTTGGCGCCATAATTTTAGGTCTAGGCAGAGCTATAGGCGAAACTATGGCAGTAACTATGGTTATAGGAAACGCTACTGGACCAAAAGCTATGCCGACCTCACTTTTTCAGCCAGGTCAAACTTTGCCTTCACTGATTGCCAATGGCTTCTTCGACTCAGATACACCCCTTCAGAGTTCAGCCTACATAGGCGCAGGATTAGTTCTACTCTTAATCAGCTTACTCATAAACGTAGCAGCACATGTTATGGTGACACGTGTCCTAAAAGTTAAAGGAGGCGCAGTCGAATAATACTTAACAACCTATTTGAGAAGCTAAACCTACACAGCTATCGCCTTCGTAAGTTCAAGAACAAATTCTTCTACGTACTCTGCCTAAGCTGTGTCATAATTGCCATCGTACCCCTGCTAAGTATCCTCTCTGAAGTTGTAGTGCGAGGCATTCCTGCCATAAACTTGCAGTTCTTAACTGGAGATGGCCTACGCTATGGCATCGGACCAGCCATACAAGGAACACTGATCCTGATCGGGCTAACCAGCGCTATCGGTATACCGATTGGAATAATGACTGGGGTGTATCTTGCTGAATATGGAACCAACAAGTATGCCTCTTGGATACGATCCATTAACGATATATTAACTGGATTTCCCTCTATAATCGTAGGAATTACAGCATACAGCCTAATCGTTGTCGGCTTGACCGGCACCTTTTCTCCGATAGCCGGAGCCGTAGCATTAGCGTTCATAATGATCCCCATTATTGCAAGAACAACCGAGGAATCACTCAAGCTAGTGCCAAACAGTGTCCGAGAAGCCTCCATGGCTTTGGGCATACACCGATGGCGAACAATCATCAGTGTTATTTTACCCTCAGCAAAAAGCGGTTTAATCACAGGAACCATCCTTGCAGTAGCACGCATCGCAGGTGAAACCGCACCTATCATGCTTACAATCCTTGGCAATACCTACTTCTTCCAAGGACTAGGTAAAGCTATGGATGCGTTACCTCTGCGTATCTTCGCGAGTTCGCGGTCACACCTCCAAGTTGAACAGACGCAAGCTTGGGGTGCCGCTTTAGTGTTGATTTTAATAGTTTTAGCGCTTAACATAGGCGTTAGATTAGCCAGCAGAGGGCGATATAAAAGATAAGGTGAAGGAAATGGATAATATAAAAATGCAAAGTGTAAATTTGAACGCTTGGTTTGGTACTAAGCAGGCATTAAAAGACATAAACATCTCGATAAAGACAAATGCCGTCACTGCCATCATTGGACCCTCCGGATGTGGAAAATCCACGTTTATCCGCACCCTCAACCGGATGCATGAATTGGCACCCACAGCTAAAATGTCAGGACAGATACTCCTTGACGACCAAAACATCTATGACTCAACTGTAGATCCAGTGATGCTTAGACGTAGAGTCGGTATGGTCTTTCAGAAACCCAACCCCTTCCCCACCATGTCGATTTATGATAATGTCGCAGCAGGTTTAAAATTAACTGGTGTACGCAAAGACAAGAATCTTGATGAAGTAGTGAAACGTAGTTTACAACAGGCAACGCTTTGGGATGAGGTAAAGGATGATTTAAAAAAGCCTGGCACCAGCATTTCAGGCGGGCAACAACAGAGACTGTGCATTGCTAGGGCTATTGCGTTGGAACCGGAAGTTATTTTGATGGATGAGCCCACATCAGCATTGGATCCTATTGCGTCTGCTAAAATCGAACAACTGGTAGTGGAGTTAAAGAAGAACTATACAGTAGCCATTGTCACCCATAACATGCAACAAGCATCCCGTGTCTCTGACTACACTGCATTTATGTATCTGGGCAGCCTCATCGAATTTGGAGCAACTAAAGACATCTTTGAGTCGCCCAAGAACCAATTAACAGAGAGATATATAACAGGAGAATTCGGATAGAAGAACTATGAGCAGAATAATTGATCAGGGACTAGAAGAGCAAACAGTACTGTTGACCCGGATGGGAGAGTTAACTTACGAAGCGCTATCATTATCCATATGCGGCTACCTCGGATGCAAGAGTGTGCAGACGCAGGTAAGGGAAATGTCAGATGTACTCGTTGCTATGGCAGGAAAAGTGGAAGATAGAACGTTTGAGTTAATCGCCCGTTTCCAGCCGGTTGCCTCAGACCTGCGAGCCATCAAGTCCTATATGAAAATCAGCAATGATTTTGCCCGCTATGGCAGATACGCACTAGACATATCCAGCATAAGCGACCAGTTACACGGTATAGAACAGTGTGAAACGTGGATACGGGACTATCTTGTCGAAATGGGCGATAAGGTCCTTTTTATGGTCAAAACCAGTATCGATGCACTCCGCAAACATGATGTAACCCTCGCTAAAACCATCTCGTCTATAGAACGTGAAATTGATAGAATGTATGAGGGCTTCCTTAACAGACTACTCAATCAAGAAGAAATCAACAACAAATGTATTGCTTCAAGCATATTGGTTACACGATACTTTGAACGTATAGCAGACCATGCCGTCTACGTCTGCGAGTCCATAGTCTACATCGTTACCGGCGAAAAAATCAGCTTAAGCTAGTTTGGGTGTATAGGAAGTTCAACGCTAAATGTTGTACCCCTACCCATCTGAGTTTCAAAGCTGATATTCCCGCCCAGGGTCTCCGCCAGTTTTTTTACCACCGCCAAGCCAAAGCCCTGCCCCTTGGATTTTGTGGTGAACAACGGTTTGAAAATATTTTTTTTTACATCCTCAGGGATTCCGTCGCCCGTGTCAGAGACAGTGATTATGACAAATTTATCTCTTAGAAAAGCATGTATCGTCAACTCGCCGCCGTTAGTTTCCATGGCTTGTATACCATTGCGGATAAGGTTACTCAGTATACGTTTGATGAACAATGGATCGGTTTTTAGCGCCAGAAACGGTTTAACCGGTGAGTAGCTAATATGGACGTTTTGGGGTACATCAAGAGTTAAACGGACTGTTCGGATGGCTTCTTCGAGGTTTGTTTCTGTTATACAGGGAGTCAGGGGTTTAGCGAAATCCTGGAGATCCGCGACGATTTTGTTAATGTAGAGTATCTGCTCTTCGGCGGCGTTGATGCAGTCCATAAGGCTCGTTTTGGCTTCGGTTTCTGGCAATTCTCCTAATTCGTCTTTTGCTAAAAACAGTTCGCCAATGATACTTTGCAGAGGGTTACGGATATCGTGGCCAATCATACCAGCGGTTTCCCCAATTGCGGCTAGGCGTTCGGCATTGTTGAGTTTTTCTGTGCGGATTCGGACTAGTTCTTCTAGTCGTTTAGTGTTTTCTTCCATAGAAACCTGCATTTTTTTGCGTTCGGTTATGTCTCTAGCTAAAACAGATATACCGTTGCCGGTGGGGTACACTTCAATCTCAAAGAAGGCGCCGTCTCCTGCTTTGGGTAATTTACTACTAAACGCACGGGGATTTTTTGTCCTCATCACGTCACGATAGATGTTGTCAAATCTGCGTGAAACTCTATTTTTTCCAAAAACACAGAAGAAATGTTTTCCCAAAACATCAGTACATTTGATGCCGGTGAATTTTTCAGTTGCCTTGTTCCAATAGTTGAATTTTAAGCATGAATCTAGTGCAAAGAAGGGGTCAGCTATGCTGTTGGCAAGTTTCTTATATTGTTTCTCGCTTACTCTAAGTGCCTGCTCGGTTTTTCTGCGTGCTGTGATATCTTTTGTTATCATGGCCACATACCCCTTTTCGGGACAGTAAACGTCGGCTGAAAACCACCGATCCAGCGGTTTACAATAACCCTCAAGTATGATGCTTTTACCTGTCTGAGCAACTTTACCGCAGAGTTTTAACCATTCTAAACAGGTGTCTCTAAACCATGGAAACAGTTCAGAGCTTTTTTTTCCAACGGCAGGTTTGTCACCTAATTTGGTCATGTGCCGGAAGGATTTGTTTAGGTCACAAAAAATATAATCCACTGCATCGCCATATTTATCAAAAAGTACTTTACAGTAGACAAATCCATCACTCATGTGTGTAAATAAGCCTTGATAGATGATTTGGTTACTGTGTATTGGCTGTTCAGCAACGGCTTCTATGCCGTTTTGTTTTTTTTGTGTAAGTAAAGCCGTTTCCATCATGGTAAGATTTCCTTCTCGCATTTTAAAGCATTATAATCAGCAATCAGCGCAACCCTTGTTGCTGTGCCTCTCAATTAATTCTTATAATATAGGTGTTTTTTAGCTTTTCTATATATTAAACATTATAAATCGGTAACCATAACAAGGATTTCAAAGAATCCAAAAAAACGCGGCATTTAGACTCAAATCTTTCTGCAGGTTGCTGTGATAGTTACCCAAATACAAGAGTAATGACCAATGCTAACTTACCTGCCAAATTAACTAGTTATTTCGTATTATACAATAGTTAGCTTGGAAATAGGAAAATACAGCGTTATCCACAATATTTTTTGATATTTACCACAGTATTTATTAATAACTGTCAGCTACATTCTCAACGAGACGATTTCATGTCTATAGGCGCTCAAGACTTCAAAGTACCCGTTGGGAAAAAGATACGTCTCAAAGATCATGATTCAAATTGGGTTCCAAAATGGGCAATGCAGGAAAAATCTAAAAAGGCCCTAAAACAACATGCGTTGACTCTTCTTGAGAAAAACCGGCAGAAACTCATAAGTGAGCAGGAACTACTCTGGGCAAGCGATACCTATTCCATACTGATTATTCTGCAGGGTATGGACGCCGCAGGTAAAGACAGCACAATCCGCCATGTCATGTCAGGAGTTAACCCACAGGGTTGCCGAGTTACCAGTTTTAAAACACCCTCCACCGAGGAATTAAAACATAACTTTTTGTGGCGGCACATAAAAGCTCTTCCTGAACGGGGTAGCATAGGCATCTTCAACCGATCCTACTACGAGGACGTGTTAATCGTTAAAGTCCGTCCTGAAGTCTTTGCCAAACAGAAGCTACCGCTGATAAAGGATAAAAAACTGTTTTGGGAGCAACGCTACGAGGACATAACCCTCCTTGAACGCCATCTTGTCCGAGGCAGAACTTTGGTTCTCAAGTTCTATCTCCATATCTCAAAGAAAGAACAGAAAAAACGCTTGCTCAAACGTCTCGACGACCCAAATAAGGCATGGAAGTTTTCTATAACCGATCTTGAAGAACGCACTAAATGGTTAGAGTACGAAAAAGCCTATGAAGAAATGCTAAACAAAACCAGCACGGAGTGGGCACCTTGGTATATTGTACCAGCGGACAGAAAGTGGGTTGCACACGCCTTGATCTCAGAAGTTATTGCCTCAGAAATTAAGAAATTGAACTTGAAGTACCCAGTGTTGAGCATAACACAAAAAGAGGAACTGACTAAAGCTAAAGCTGAACTGGAAAAAAATAGTACTTAGAAGTTGGTTATTACACACTCTACACCTAGCGGCTTCTCAAACGCACCATAGAACGCCGTCTGATTCTGAATCACACTCCACTCTTCTAGACTACAGTCGCTGTCTGAATAGAACCTTAAAACAACATGATCTTTGTCTTTTTTGATAAACTCGGCCTTTTTAACCAGACCACAGTGGTTTCGATCTAGTTTCTCTGCAAGCCTCAAAAACGTCGAAAGTATTGAAATAACTTTACTTTTTTCATCTATGCCCTCAGTTTTTAGGGCTTTTTTGGTGGGAACTTTTTTGCGGTGGAACTTTGCAATATTTGCCATCATCTGGATTTCGGTCTTATCAAAACCCGGAAGACCTGCGTTTCTGATGATATAATAAGAGTGGAGATGATGATCATTAAAAGAGAGAAAATCGCCGACGTCATGAAGAAACGCCGCATACCTCAGCAGATCGCGTTCCTTTGCGCCTAGATTGTGGAGCTCGATCTTTTTTGCGCTGTCAAAAAGCTCTATGGACAGAAACGCAACGGTTTCAGCGTGCTTCTCATCAAAATTGCATGACCGGCCCAGATGGAGAATACTTTGGTTTCGTATGGGTTCTTTTTGAAACTCCCGGAAACCTTCAAAAGTAGACAGATATTCTACGAGAAGACCATCGCGAAGTTCCCTGTTACTTATACGAATTTCTTCTAAACCAAATTTTTCCATAACTGCTTCTATGACTGCAGCACCCGCAACAATAATATCAGCGCGTTCAGGGTTTATAGCAGGCAACCTTCGGCGCTCCTCAAGAGGCAACCAGCACAGAACCATCGCCAGTTTCTTGAGGTTTTTTCGGGTCAAAACCAACGCCGTGTCGTTGGAATTAGCTTTCTTAAACAGTTTGTTTGCGACCTCCGCCAAGTTGATTATAGTACCTGAAGAACCCCATGCTATCCGAACACCATATTCTAAAACGTGAAGCTTGATCACGCTGATTTGGCTACAAGCATAATGCTTTATTTTTTTGTAGAGGTCGAAGTCTATGGGGTTAGCCCAGCCTTCTCCAATGAACTGAGCAGTTAATCGGATTGCACCTAAACGGAGGCTGTTAACGTAGAAGCATTCATGCTGACTTCCGATGGCGATTTCAGTACTACCACCGCCTAAATCGATAAAAATCGCTTTTTTACCATCAATATCTATGCCGCTTGAAACCCCCAACCAGATGAGACGCGCCTCCTCCTCACCAGAGATTACTCTAACAGTTAAGCCTGTTTTAGCTTTGAGTTTTTTGAGAAACTCTACCTGGTTGGTGGCTTCACGGATCGCGGAGGTACCCACTGAAATGATTTCTGCGGCGCCATACGTTCGAGCTAAATCTGCAAATTTTCCGCAAACCAAAATGGCGCGCTCCATCGCCGCGGGTTTTAGGGTTTGATCATTGAATTCACCCTCACCTAGACGTACAATTTCTTTTTCGCGACTTATAGTAGTATAAGAAAAGTTTGGGTTGATTTTTGCTACTAAGAGGCGTATAGCGTTTGTACCGATGTCAATGAAACCCACAACGGTTTCTGCTGTTTTTACTGTTGATTCCATATCAACATCATTTCCTTTTTAAAAATTTTTTCAAACAGATTCTTTTTTTTATCGAACTGTGACAGCTCCAATAACAAATCCCTCTCAGAGAAGCAGTCTACAATTACCTCTCTGACATTGGCCTTAACAGTCAACAGTTTAACAGCGCTTTCATGCCGGTAATCGAGACTGTCAGCTACACGTAAAAACGCCGCCAACACACAGAGGGAGTGCAATGATTTGAGATCCAATGAGGCAAGGTTGTAGTGTTTGAGTTTAGGCAAACCCCTGCGGTGATACCGTACGATGCTAGCGATAATTCGCCGCTCCTTTGAGGGGAAAGGCAACTGTGTGTCGTTTAGGATAAGTCGCATTGATTCCTTGTGATGCTTCTCACCGGCCCTTGATAAACCCACATCATGAAGCAGTGCAGCACATTCAAGCCAGCAACGCTCTCGTTTGCCTAGCTTATGGACACCTGTTAGCCCATCAAACAAAGCTAAAGCCAAACAAGCAACTTGACGACAATGCTTTATATCTGGCCAAAGATCTTCAGAAAACTTTTCGCAAGCCGCCGCAACGCCACAATTGGCTTCCATAATAGCCTTTTTATCCTTATCATCTTTAACCACGGTATCTATTGATACACCACGGAAAAGCATCTGTGCAAAACTCTCCGGCAAACCCCGCTTGCGCATATCGTATGTTGCACCTTCCACGTCATAAGACAACCGTATTGGCTCGACTTTGAAGGGGTTAAAGCTCAAAAGCGTATAAGCTGTTTGCGGGTTTCCGTCACCTGGTCTTCCGACGCTACCCGGATTTACAAAAATCGTCTCGCCCACCTTACGCTGGAACTGTATATGCGAATGTCCAACCACTACAACATCAGAATCTGCCACCTTTGCTAATCGTTGCAACTTTTTATGGGACGTATCGGGATATAGATGCTCATCAATCGATTTGGGACTTCCATGCACTACAAAAAGTCGCTTGCCTCCCGCCTCTAATCGAAGTTCTCTAGGCAACAAATCTAGATAGCCTGCAGATGCCTTGGAGAGCACCGCTTTAGTGTATTTGAAAGTCTCCTTTCTCTCGCCCTTTGTATCGCTTCGGTTCTTTAACACTGACACATCATAGTTACCAGCGATACTCAGTATACCTTTTTCACAGATCAACTCAACGACTTCGTTGGGGCAAGCACCGAATCCTACAGAATCACCCGCGTTAATAAAAATCTCGGCCCCACGCATCTCAGCGTCCTGGATGACTTTTTGTAGCGCTTGCAGGTTAGCGTGCACATCTGATAGTACTGCAATTTTAACATTGGGATTGGCTAGGGCTTGGTAAGTTTTTTTCTGGGAAGCCATCAGAATTCTTCGGCTGGTTTTATCGGTGAGCTGATCAAAGAACCCGTTTTTCATGGATTGATTCCAGTAAGCTACAAACTGGCGGTAGTATTTTTTCCTTCTGTTCCAGATGTAGTTGGTGAAGTCCTTAAGTGATTTGTCAGAGGTCATGCTGGGGGATTTTGTAGTTTCGAATTTGATTTTCTTCTGCAGTTTTCTGTTGAACTGCTGAATGTAGTCGAGCCAGACGTCGCAGTCATGCACCTCGCCTAATATATCTTGAAAAGTTTTAATCTGTTGAATTTCAGATTCGAGGTTATTTTCGTAAAATGGGGCGAAGCATTCCATGGTGTAGCGAAGTTTTTTAGCGTATATGCGCATCTGGTGATGACAGAGCGGTTCATTGTCGAGATAAATATAGCGTTTCAGGGAGAGGAGATTTGTTAGTTTAAGGTTTATGTTGTGGTGTGCTCTTTGAAGCATCTGCCCAAAATCGATATTTTCATCAATTTGTTGTGTCACTAAATTCTCGCAATATAGCCTTATTTCTATCAATGCTTGAGAGGCTATGAATTTCTCTAAACCGTTGATAACAGAGGTCTGTATGTTTTTTCGATGGTTTTTATGTTCTTTTAACAACGCATTCAAGTCAGCAGTATCCGCGTCAGTATTATGCTTCTTTAGATAGCGCTCTACAAAGCTGATTTGTACATCGAGATCTCGGGCTTTGGAGAGTAATCGCGTAACTTTTTTTATTTCTTTGTGCCATATTTTGTATTGTTTTTTTAAAAAGCAGACCTCAAAAAACGGTAAGGTAACTCTCAGCTTCCGAGAACCCACCCGCATTTTGTGCACATATTCTATATCTTGATTATCTATGACACCCGCTATTAGTTCATCAAACCCCTCTAGAAGTGTTAGCAGGGTTTGAGCACCAAAGTGGCAATAGCCTGAATTAACGGTACACACTTGGGATGTAGGCTGCGTATTCATGCCATATGCCTCTGTTTTGGATTAGCCAAAACTGTGAGTTAAGGCTTGTCTCGCCAGGTTTAGGGGTGATTCTTTGATAGTTGCTATCTGGGAGGAGTTTTCTGGCTTTAACGTTGTCTTTTAGGTGAATTTTTAGCATGTAATCAAATATTGTACGGCGTATTTGGGGATCAGGAACACTAAAGAGGACCTCCACGCGCTCATTGAGGTTGCGAAACATCATATCGGAGCTACCAATTAGGAGATCGCTTTTACCGCCATTTTCAAAGTAGTAAATGCGAGCATGTTCTAAAAAGCGCCCGACGATAGAGATGACTGAGATGTTTTTGCTTATCTCTGCTATACCGGGGCGTAGAACACACAGCGCCCTGACATTGAGTTCCACCTTAATCCCAGCCATAGATGCGCAATAGAGGGCTTTAATTATGTCTTTATCCTCTAAATTATTGAGTTTAAACGCCAAATACCCCTTTCCCGTCTTCTGGTGAACATCGATTTCGCGGTTAATCCGTGCTAGAATTTCGTTTTTGAGGCTCTTGGGTGCTACTAACAGGTGTTTGAAGTCTTTGTCGTGCAATCCATTGATTATGCTGTGGAAAAGCTCTTCAAGTTCTAAGCCGACTTCAGGGTTAACGGTCAAGTATCCTGTGTCGCCATAGATTTTAGCGGTCACTGCATTATAATTACCTGAACCAATATGTGAATACCGTACCAGCCCTGCCTTTTCACGTCTGGTTATAAGACAGAGTTTGGCGTGGACTTTGAGGTTGGGGAAATTATAAACCGTGAGGACCCCTGCCTGCCTGAGTTTTGAAACCAGCAGAATATTGTTTTCCTCATCAAACTTGGCTTTTAGCTCTACAATAGCAGTTACTTTTTTGCCGCTTTGCGCCGCCGCCATGAGGGCATCCACGATTGGTGAATTAGCATCCATACGGTACATAGTTATGCAGATGCTTTCGACCCCGGGGTCTTGAGCAGCTTCTTTGAGTAAATCTATGATTACCTCAAACCCGTCATAGGGATGGTAGAGGACGATATCACGTTTGGCAATCGTTGTAAAGAGGCTTTTCTCCGGCGTTAGCAGAGGCAAAATAGAGGGTAAAAACGTCGGGTCTTTTAGTCCGGGACGGACGATTTTGTGGAGACACCAAAGATCTACTAGTCCAAGCGGACCATCAAAGGTGTATGTTAGGTGATTGGACAGGGTAAAATAATCCATTAACGTTTTTTTTAGGGTGTCGGGTGTATGGATGTCAATTTCAAGTCTGCTGGGAAAACCTGTTTTTCTTTTGGTGAGCCCCTTCTTTATTGAACCTAAAAAATCGGAAGATTCATCCATTATGATGTCTATTTCGCCGTTGCGGGTTAGCCTAAATGGGTAGGTAGTTAAGCCTTGCTCGTTTGGAAAGATTAAATCTAAACAGTTTGCGGTAAGATCTTCTATGAAAATAAAATCGTGTTCTAAATTAAGTTGTTCGCGATAGGGACTCTGAGGAATTTTTAAAAGCCTTCCGAATTTTTCTGAGGGTAAACCCATAATCGAATGAAATTGTTTGTTTGATGATTCTGTGCATAAATAAATTCGCAGGTTCTCGATTAAAGAGGCTTCAGATACGTCTTTAAATATTTTTATTTGGGGCAAAAGGTTGGTTTTAAAGTATTCTCGCAGGCTATTTTTAACTTTGGTCGACAGATCGGCGTATTTCCAAACCGTTATGTTCTCTTTGGCTAAGGCGGGCAGAAGTTCGTTTTTCCAGCAATTTGCATGCCGTTCAATCAGAGGAAGAATCTCTTTGCGGGTAGCCAAAATCTGCTCTAGGGGGGTCATTCCATCCACTGATCGTTCTTGGGAGCCTTTAGCTATCTTTTTAAGCAAACGGGCAATCCGGGTCATAAAAAACTCGTCGAGATTACTTCCACAGATTGCTATGAATTTGACTCTTTCAAGCAATGGATTCCATTCATCTCGTGCCTCTTCGAGGATGCGGGCATTAAACCCTATCCAGCTAAGCTCCATGTTAATGTAATAATTTGGATCATCTAACCTTTTTTCTTGAGCTCTATTAACATCTATGTTAATACTTGTTGTATTGGACACGCGCCTTTCTTCCTACGCATTTATTTTGATACACTGTTATAAATAATAACTAAAGATGGAAATCGCAAATAATATAGAAGCCTACATAAATGATGTGCCCCGAAGTTTATAAGAGTGCCCTTCAGCGTTTGCGCTTCCTCATTGGACCATCAATGTCAATATTTTTCACTTTTTTTATTGAAAAATTTTCGAATTCAAACAGAGGTACCTTTTTGTTCATTGAAGTAAACCCAACGAATATTATTTACAGATATGGTTAAGTGCTTTGAAAATATAATATATAGACACATATAAAATATATAGAAACAGTTAAATTAAACCCGTTTCTTAGTAAGGGCATGAACTCGCTTACTCTAAAAGAAAATGGTTTCACTGACTTCCTTCCCCTAAAAGGACTTCAACTCAGCAGCCTTCCAGAAAACACAAACAGCATCATAATCATAGCAGACACATCATCAATGGATAAAACAAGCTCAGATGTCCTCTACATCGACAAAGCCAAAAAACTCACAAAAAGAATTTTCGGTGGCTACTTAGCAGGCTATGGCGACAAAACTACTCGAAAAATACATACAGCCCTCTTCAACGAAGGCTACATTGAAAAAACGGCTATAAGCTGGATGCTGACAGACAACCATAAAACCGCACAGAAAGCATTACTTGAAAACTTTAAAAAAGAACATGGCGACTTCCCCTCATGGAACACCGACAGGAAAATAATCGCCGAACCCAAAAAAGAAGTAAAAAGCAAAAAAGACACAGAACCACAAATAGAAAGCCAAAATAAAAAAAACATAAAAAACAAAAAATCACCAAAAAAAGTGAAACCTACCGCGATAGTCAAAAAAACTATAAAAAAAGCCACATAAACCAAATTAAACTATATTTTACAACCCAAATTTCAAATTTTCGCACTAAATTAAACATGTTTTTTGGAAATTTTCACTTAAAAATTTTCACTTATAGAGATAAACACTGGCACAATGGTCTTCGCAAGAACTGTGAAATATCAAAATTTCGATAAGAGACATGTTCACCATAGAGAAGAGTTAAAAATGGCAAAATTATAAAAAAATTTCTCTACCTCCCTGAACATGAAAAATTTCTTGTGTATGTTTTTTACATTGTGATGCTAACGATAGCACGACGATTGCATGAATGTTTTTGATGTGGAGGGTTAGTTGTTGTGTCTGTTGGGGAGGTTGGTTTTTTATATTGTTAGGATTTGTTCGAGATATTTTGGTAGATTCCAGCCAATCATGTTGCGCTTTTTAGCAATACCCACATTCTTTTTACCCAC
>WQVG01000017.1 GCA_009781675.1 Candidatus Bathycorpusculum acetigenes
CTCGATAGCAACAAGACAGGACAGTTCTCTGTTGAAGAACAATAAATCTATGAAAAAATCTGAGTTTCCAACTTGTACCCGATAATTTTCACCTATAAATGAAAAATCCTTACCGAATTCGAGTATAAAGTCCTTTAAATTTGTAACAATCGTTTTTTGTAAATCGCTTTCTTTATGTTTTTTAGGTAAATCTGCAAATTCCAATGTGTAGCTGTCGCGTAAAACCTTTAAGCCCTCGCCTTTGTAAAGATATGGCTTATTTACAAGGTCGGAGATTTCTTTGCGTTCAAACATTAAAACGTTAATTTGGCGCTCCAATTCACGAGCGGAATATTTGTTTTTTGCCGCCAACGTTAAATAAAATTCGCGCTCTTGGATAGTTTTTGCTCTCATCATTATAATTAAATTGTTAGACCAATTGATTTCTCGCGACAGCACTACGAGTTTTTCGTTCCCTCTGTAAGTTTCATAGAACTGCTTCATTCTCCATATGTTTGGAGCTGAAAATCCGTTAAGCCCTGCGTGACGTTTTTGCATAAAATCAGAAAATTCTTTAACAATTGACTTGCCCCAGCCCACAGTTTCAACTTTTTCACTTAAATATTTGCCAATTTCCCAATACATATCAACAACAATATTATTGACTGCGTAGTCAGCTTTTGCTTTTGCTTTTTCGTAAATTTCAAGTAACTCGGTAAATTCTTTGTTCCATTTTTGTGCTAATTCGTCAGGCATATTGTTGTACCTCTTTCCAAAACTCTCAACATGTTGAGAGTTTTTGTTGATAAGCAGATTTTAACACAAGAGGAAATAGGTTTCAAGTAGTATTTTATTTTATCGACATTACTAAGCGATTTTGTTGGTGTGTTTTGATTTTCTGTTTTCCAAATGCCGCTAATTTTTCAACCAAATTTTTCCCATATCTTGTCGTCAATTTTGCCGGCAGTGTCGTCAAAATGTTTTGCCATACTCGGTACGCTTGGGTGTATGTGGTTGGTGGTTTGGAGATATTTTTTGCCATGGATGAGTAGATGTGGGACAAACTCCCTGGGGAATTGCAGAGGATGTGGGATTCGAACCTCACCGTTCATGGCGATATCGCCATAAGCACTGCTCCTCTTCGCTAATTTTCCTTTTTTTAAGTTTTAGGTTACTGCTCAGCAGGCAATAACGCATAATTATTGTGTAAATATTTTTCTGGGAAACACTATATGCGGTGGTTAAAATGCAAAAATCTGACGTCTACTTCGTTATTCTCTGTAAAGCGCTATTTCTAAAAAAATTCACACAATATGTAGTGTGCGTTACCACGCGTACACTAACTGCAGTCAAGCCTGCTGAGTAGTAACAGTTTTAGTCCATCTGTTTTATTTTTTATTGCGTAACCATTTTTACATGATAAACTAAAACGCCAATAGTTTTCATCCCTTTCGCCCTTTAGTTTTTTATTTCATTTTTATGAATTCATCAAACGCTGGATGAACAGAAATATCGCGAGAAGAGCGGAGCAGTTGTAGGTATATTCGGGGTTTGTGTTTTAACGTAGTGTTTAACCCGTGTATGTATATTTTGTTTTCAATTTTCTTATGTCATTATTACGGGCACATTCAAGCTTCACAGTTATGGCTATAATTGCTATTGCAAAAGATATCATTAAACATAGTAAAAAACCGAAGTAATTATTGAAAAATGATATGTTTGGTTCATAGTATAAAGCGGCAAACAAAGCCATTATCAAGCCTACAATCAAGCCGGATAAACCGTTCACAAACATTTTCCAATTGTCATATTTCAGTTGTAAGTCAAGAATGGCAATTTGTAGCTGTCGAGCGTTCTCTTCTTGCGTTGACATGCTTACGTAATGTAGTATGTAAGAAGATAAGCGTTTCTTACAGTGGTGATTTTTTTTGAGTCTAAGTCCGATCAGGGTTTAGGTAATCGGTACATGTTAACGGTTATGAAAGCATCTCACCCCTTTCTGATAACCTGTCCAGGATTTGGAGCTTATACTGACCTTGTGGGGATGGTGGCGACTGAATTTGCAGGTGGGGAGACGGTCGAGGTGGTGGAAAAAGGTTAAATCAGAAAACAGTATTTAGGGGTCGTTGAATGAGGTATGTCTGCTAAAAGAAATGCGTTGTTGTGCTGTAGTTACAGGGGTAAACTATGTGCTGAAGAATGATATGTGGGGTAGCTTAAAACGCAAGGCAGACTGGTCCTAACACTAAACAAGGGACGTTTAATTATGGTTAAAAAACGGTGCGAGTTCATCAGTCATGACATGAATGGTATAAAAATTTTTGACCACCAAAACAAAGCCTTAGTCACCATAACTATAAACCCCAAAGGTCTTGAATGTCAACACTGTGGAACTGACCAGTGTCAACATGTAGAATTCATGTTGACCCTGCCGGATATAGCAAAAACGGTCAGACAAAAAATTAAGGCCTCCCGACCAATAAATTGATTGTAGTTAGGCCTGCAAAACAGCCTCCAAGGTGAGCTTATATTATGTGTTTATTTTCCTCAAAATTACGGTTATTTTGGAGTTTAAAGATGCTGATCCTGTACCCGTCGAAATAGGGGTAATTAATGTTTGAATTGTTGTATTATGATTTTATGTATTTGTTTTCTAGCAGAGTAGTGTATGCTGTAGAAATTTTTTCTTTATTGAAATGAGGTTTAATTTCTGCGACTTTATCTACAATGTCTTTTTGTTCTCTTTCCCATTGGTTTTTTGCATATTGGTTCTCAATAAAAATGATTGTTGAAAACAGTTCCAGCTCTTTAGCCTGTTTCTCACCTGCAAATGACAAAATATCTTTAATTTTCCTTTCATCGTTTGTTACCAATTTTGCCAATTTAGTTTTCCCTAGGGCAGTTAGATTCAGGTTATAACCAATATAGTTAGCATATTCATATACCTGAGAATCAACCAATGACTTCTCTATCAAGTCGTCAATATCTTCGATTACCCCTGCAGAATAAGGACCATAAGCATAAATTGTAAAATCATAACCCATATCCATCTTCTTAACTTGTTGCAACATATAAATTATCTTCATAACTGCCGTTTTACCCAAACCTGATTGTTGCTCAAGTACATTTAGAATAATATTTTTGTTATATTGCAAACTCATAATCTGCCCCACATTTCTCCAGATTTAGGTATAGACGCGTTTCTTTTGGCAACCCCGGCATTTTTTCAATCAACTTTGATTTGTAACTTAGCGGATATGTTCTTTTAGCCTTTTCGCTAAAAATTTTAATATCCTTATCAAGCGTATACCATGTTGGCGCGCCTTTATCAAGATATCCACCATAGCAGGTGATTGCATTTTCTGCAGCAACCTTTTCTGCCTCTGTTAGATCGTTGTCCCATTTCATTTTGCATTTATACGGTTCTCGCCTTAAAATGATGTCTCCATGACTGTTTTCTTTAGTGTTCTTAAAGGCACCACACATTTTCCAGTCATCAAACTCTAAATATTTTATAATATTTTGTTGTGATGTAGGTTTTGGAAATACGTCATCATTGAGTTTGAAGCTTTGTAGAACTTCTTTGGTTGCCTGTCCCACGTGATAATCAAAAGCCCGTCTGACTGGGTGGAAATAGACTTGGGAAAACATTTGGTATCTTGCTATGACTAGACTTTCTGCTACATGCCAACCGCCCTCTTCTATTGCTAAAAAGCAATCCGATTCTTCGGCCTCGCCTATTGTAACGCAATTGACAAGACGATGTCTATCATAGATGCCATAGTTTACCCCTATGTGCAGGGAGTCGCGGAGCAGATAATCTGCTCTGTCAGCATCAAGCTGGCCTGATAGAAGTTCTTTCCAAAGTATGGTCGTGCGTGTAGGTCGAACAGACTCATCCCCCAATAAAGCCGTGATATCGCCGACTTTAATGCCTAATGATTCTCCAAATTTATGGTTCTCAATAAGATTTTCATATATGTGTTTGATAATTTCGATGCTATAATCTTCATGACTATACTTTTTTGAGCCGTCCGGTTCGTATTTTGGATGGTCTGGCGGCAATAGGGGCATTGATTCTTCGCCTGTATGTGAAAATGGTGCATGTCCAATGTCATGTAGTAGTGCGGCTAAGCGAATTATTTTTCTTATTCTTTCTAGTCCATCAGACATTAGATGTAGTCTTTCTAAGTTGCTTTTTTTGCTGACAATGTTATCGAACATGTCTGTGGCCATTTGTACCACACCTAAGGAGTGTTCAAATCGTGTGTGGCTTGCTCCTGGGTAAACCATGTCTGTTAAAGCGAGTTGTTTAATTCTGCGTAATCTCTGAAATGCGGATGAATTGACAATATCCATTTCCTGTGCATCAAGTTTTACAAATCCATAAATCGGGTCACGTACTTTGTATTCCTTGGTTAATTTCGAGACCATTTATATGCCTCTTCAGGAAATGACTTTTTACTCTATATGTGTAATCAACTAAAAAAGCGCTGTGGCAGATATCGTGTCCGTGCTGGGCTACCGAGTTATATTTCCAAGCTGACTTTTGCATTTTTAGTGTACCCAAATGGGTGGAGTTATGTGTTTAGGGTGTGGGTCAAACTCCCTGTGTAACTACCGAGTATGTGGGATTTAACCTCACCGCTCATGGCGATATCGCCATAAACGCTCGCTACTCTTCGCTAATTTCCTTTTTCTTTTTTACACAAATATGTGAAAACTTTTATAATGAGTAAATAGTAAAACATATTGAGTAAATTGCTGTGTACGTAGAAACACATTGGCAGTCCGGAGATTTTCATGTTCAAAAGAAAAATAGTTACGCAACTTGTGGATAGATTAAATGAGCCTCGCCGGTTTATTCAAATCTTGGTCGGACCAAGACAAACAGGTAAAACAACCGCCGTATTACAAGCTCTCAAAGAAATAAATAAACCAACACATTTTGTCAGCGCAGATGATCCAACACTTGTTTCAACCGAGTGGCTTCGCAATGAGTGGGAACAAGCACGTGCACTTGCAAAAACTGGCGAAACTATTCTTGTAATTGATGAAATACAAAAAATCAGTAAATGGTCATCGATAGTAAAACTTCTTTGGGACGAAGACAACAGATTATTTACACCTCTAAAAGTGGTTCTCACGGGTTCATCTTCTTTGCTTTTGCAGAAGGGTCTTTTTGAATCTCTTATGGGGAGGTTTGAAGTACTTTATTCTGCTCATTGGAATTATTCGGAATGTAAAGAGGCTTTTGGATATAGTCTTGAGGACTTTTTGTTTTTTGGGGGTTATCCTGGTGCTGCTGTGCTTATAAAAGATGAAGAGCGTTGGGCTCGATATATGGGGGCATCGATTGTGGAGCCAACTATTTCTTTGGATATTGTTATGATGGATGAAGTTCGTAAGCCTGCGTTGCTTCGTTCGCTTTTTATGCTCGGTTCAATTTACAGTGCGCAAGAGTTGTCTTTTACAAAAATACTTGGGCAACTTCAAGATGTGGGAAATACTGTGACTTTGGCGCATTATCTTGATCTTCTCAGTAGGGCAAATGTGCTTGCGGGTTTGCAGAATTATTCGGGCAGCAAGATTCGTGTTCGTAAGAGTTCTCCAAAGTTTATGGTGTATGATACTTCGCTTATGACCTATACCGATGGGACTAGTAGGCGGCGTTTGCTTGATAATGCGACCGATAGGGGGCGTCTTGTTGAGAGTGCGGTGGGTGCTTATTTGCTTGCAAGAGGTCAAGAGGAAGGGTTTGAGGTTTATTGGTGGAGAGAACGTAATAATGAGGTTGATTTTGTTATAAAGAAAGGTAGTCAGCTTACGGCTATTGAGGTGAAGAGTGGTAGGGTGAAAGGTGTTGGGGGTAGTCTTGTTTTTAAACAGCATTATCCAAATGCGTTATCTCTTATTGTTGGTAGTGTGAATTGTAGTTTAGAGGATTTTTTGTTGGGTAAAAAACCATTATTCTTATAACAATTTGTCTCTCCCAAAACTATCCCTTTTTTGCAACACCGATAGTGAGATAGAAAGTCTTTTGATATTCAAGGGTGTATGGTCTTATCTTGACCCACAATTTTTTTGCTGAGAGTTTTCGCGTATAGAGAGAAATGTTGGTGTAATGGTTTTCACAAGACTGTAAAACGTCAAAAGTCAGATAAAATATCCTGTACGTCCATCAAAGAGAAGAGTTAGAACCCACAAAATTACGAAAAACATCACCGCTTCCCTAAACGTGAACACTCTCGGACGCTGTAGTGTTAATATCTGCTTGACTAAATCGCTCTTGTGATGTCGCTCAACATTGTCTTAGCTTTACTTAAACAGACACTTAATTGTCAACAAATTCCTGTTATATTTTTTTGTTTGCTGGCGCTTTATTGTTGCTTTTTAAGCTTGCCTAATTTTAAGAGTAGGGCGATGATGTTGGTATTGAAACTAGGATCGGGTGACACAGAAAATAAGGGTACGCAAAGGGGTGTTTTCACTGTTAGTGTTACTGGATCGGGGCTGTGTAGAGTGGTGTTTAGGTTTCTTGTTAATTGCTTTACTGGCTGTGCTTTTGTGGGTGTTTTGTTAGCTTTTGTCTGCTTGGGGATTTGTCGATGTGGTATAGGGCTGTGAATCTATTTGTTAGGGTTTTAGGGTTTGTGGCATAGTGTGTATGGTGGATTATTTTTGTATGATGAAGGCGGGTGGTTTGTTTAGTTATGGGTAGTGGTGGGGAGGGAAAGGTTGGGTTTGTTTCTGAGCGCATATTTGATGATATCGGTTCTAGCGATACCAATGTTGAAGTAGTTGCTGATTCCAGTTCCAAAATTCCCGCCTGTCCTAAATGTGGGTCTTCTGAATTTTATCGTTTTGGGAAAAGAATATTATCTGATGGTGTTAAGGTTCAAAGGTTCAAATGTACGGTTTGTTTGTCTATTTTTCAGGAAAAAAATATTAGGATGTCACGGACGTTTAATGCCTGTCATGTAAGCGCAGAGAAGGCGAAAAACATGTCCAACCATACAAAAAATGAAACTGTATTGGTTGACACAGAACACAATCTCGCTGAATACCATCTAAACATGAAAATCAATGGATATGCTGAACCGACTATAAAATTAAGCTGGAGTATACTTGAGATATTAAAAAAGCGCGGCGCAGATCTTAATACACCTGATTCTGTTAAGAAGGTAATTTCAGAACAGAATTGGGGTGGAAACCGAAAAAGAAACGTAATTAATGCCTACAGTCAACTCCTTAAATATCTTGGCAAACACTGGGAAGAACCAAAAAATATAGTGACAAGAAAAATCCCCCTCATACCAACAGAGCAAGAAATAGATGACTTAATTGCCGGCTGTCCAGTTAAAGTTGCTGCTTATATGCAGCTTTTAAAAGAAACGGCCTTGCGTGCAGGAGAAGCTATACAGCTCCACTGGAAAGACGTAGACATTCAAAGACGAATAATCACATGTAACACCCCAGAAAAAAACAGCAACCCGCGAATGTTTAATGATCTAAGTTCTAAACTGTTAACAATGCTAAATCAGTTGCCAAAAGAAAATGACAATGTCTTTGGAGTAAACACACTTGATAGTCTCAAAGCAATAATGATTAGAAGCAGAAACAAACAAGCTTTCAAACTTGGCAATCCGCGGCTAAAAGAAATTCATTTCCATACATTGCGACATTGGAAAGCAACAATGCTCTACCACCAAACTAAGGACATTTTATTCGTTAAGCAGTTCTTAGGCCATAAATCTATCGATAATACAGAGCTTTACATTCAATTAGAAAAAAATCTGTTCAAAAACTTTACAAATGACCAATTTACGACTAAAGTGGCTTGTAATACAGAAGAAGCCTGTAAATTAATTGAAGTAGGCTTTGAATATGTTACTGGTGAATATGCTGATGGCGGGAAAATCTTTCGCAAACGTAAATAAGGAGTTTGTCATCTCTCTAAGAAGCTACCAAAACATAAGCCAAAAAGTGACCTGAATCACGGAAAAGCATGGAAATGTGGCCGGGGTGATGTAGCTTGGTAGCATAGAGGCCTGTGGAGCCTTTCGCCCGAGTTCAAATCTCGGCCCCGGCCCTTTTAAATCCACATTCGGATTTTTTGTTGATTTGGTTGTGTAATTTGAACGTCTCTTATTTTGTGTGGGTCTGGTCTTATGATGGACGGTTGTTGGAAAGTTGTGGTCTGACGGTTGTTGGGTATGGTGGTTTTGGGTGGTGAAATTGTGAATAGTGAATAATCAAAAGAGGAAATTATTTTGGGAAAAGGCACTTGATCATAATTGTCGATAGCTTTATAACCCTCATAGGGGCTAGTTTCTTGTAGCTTTAAGGGTAATATTTTTTGGTGAAAAAATGATAAATTCGTTCAAAAAATTGCTATCGATAGTTGTTATATCTATGTTGTTGTTTTCGATGTTTGTTTTTTTGTTACCTGTGAGTGCGTACGCAGTGTTTAGTGATGATTTTCTGAGCGGCACTTTTAGCGCTTGGAGTTCAACTTATGCAAATCCAACGATCTCTAGTGGTGTTGCAAGATTTGCTGTAACCGGTGGTGATGGCGCTGGCTGTTATGTTATAAAGAACCAATTGCCCCTAAGTAGTGCTGAGGTGTTTTCAGTATCATCCCAAGTACGTTTTAACACCATACCAACTACGGGTCAGGGCAATTCAGCTATACTTTTCACCAAAATATTTGACTCCTCTAATTCTAAATCGGCCAGCGTCTATGCATTTGTTGATGGCTCCCAGCATTTTGGACTATGGATCGGTGAATGGCCAAATTATATAACCGTTTATGACACAGCTACTGTGCAAGCAAATACCCTCTATAACATCACCATTCAGCTGGATAATATCAACCAGCAACTCAGGTTAATCGTTGATGGTCAGACAGCGATAACTCACAGTTACACTGCATATTCCACATTCCAAAACAGTAACCATGTTAACCTCATCGAGGGGATCGCAGAAAATTATGCTTGGGCCGCCGTTCAAGTATGGCTTGATTATGTGCTGGTTACTCATAACGGCGGGACATCCTACTCTATCTCAGCTTCAGCTGGAGCAGGCGGCTCTATCAGTCCCTTGGGTGAAACACAGATCATTGCAGGTGGAAATCAAACCTTTACAATCTCCCCAGATATTGGCTACTTAATCTCTCAAGTAACCGTTGATGGACAAAACCAAGGTGCCATAAACAGTTACACATTCACCAATGTACAAAGTAACCATACTATCGCAGTATCATTTATGCCCTACATATTTAGCGATGATTTTGAGAGTGGTTCTTTTAATGCTTGGACACAAACCGTAACATCAAACGGTGCGATATCAACTTCCATGGTGAGAGTATATGATGGAACATATGTTGCAAGAGGGGTTGTATATTCTGATGGCGGACGCGCAGTTGTCTATAAAGACATACAAAATAGATCTACTGTTTATCTGCAAGTATACGTTTGGATAGACTTACAACGCATTCCCACTGATGGTGTTGCAAAATTTATAGAGTTGCTAAATGATTGGGATGTGGGCAGTCGATTCGGCATTAAAAACAATGCAGGCACGCTAAACTATGCGCTCAGCTATCGAGACCGATCAGGCACAGAAGTTTTTACAACCTCTGCTGAAACAGTAACTTTGGGGTCGTGGCATCGTGTTGAGATAGCCGTATATGCAGATGTTAATTCCGGCTGGTCTAAACTATGGGTTGACGGGCAATCGGTGATTAACAACACAAGCATAAACACTGGAACAACAATCAATCGAATCGATCTCGGCGCAGTTGACTTCCTCTCAATGGTATACTTTGACAAAGTAATTATCGCAGACAGCTACATTGACCTCCCAACCTACCATATTTCAGCTTCAGCGGGTTCTGGAGGCTCCATAAGCCCATCTGGTCAAGTACAGGTAACTGATGGTGAAAATCAAACATTTACAATAACTCCAAACACTGGATACACGATCGCTCAGGTAATAGTAGACGGCCAAAATCAAGGCGCAACAAACAGCTATACCTTCACTAATGTACAAACTAATCACACAATAAAAGCAACATACATAGCAAAAGACATAGAAAAAATAGAACCTCTACATGTAACCGGCAACCAAATCCAAACAGCAAACAATAAAATCATAACATTGCGTGGCGTTGATTACACCTATTTCATCGATGGACCAAACGGCAGCTGGATGACCCAAGATGGCAACATACTCTGGAATACTTGGGATACAACCGCTATAAATTCTAACCTTGACGCACTTCAAAGCTGGGGCATTAACATCATACGAATTACAGCAACTGTACAATGGTGGACAGACAACACCGACAATTTCCAAAGCAACTTAGCCTACTTTATAACTCAAGCCGCAACTCGCGGAATATATGTAGACTTCACTTTTTGGCGAACCACAGCATCAAGCGGTATGCCCGATGGTGTTTTACCCTGGGCCGATGGGAATGGCCTCATTAACAACCCCCAAGACTTCATTAACTTGTGGACTAATGTTGCCAACACTCTAAAAGTCCATCCAAATGTTCTCTTTGAGTTTTGGAACGAGCCCAACGCTGGAGGAGATCCTGTAGCAGAGGCAAACTGGTTTAGCACTACCCAACGTTGCATCATTGCTCTAAGAGCTATAGGCGTTAAAAATTTGATTGTTATCCAGTGGGACTACGGTTTAGCCATGGACTATGTTTGGTATCAACAAGGTTCACTATGGGGTTTGAATTGGGTAGATAAATACCCCCTGTTTGATTCAGCAAAAAACCTTGTCTACAGTACACACATATACAGAAACAGATTCTATAACTGGAACACTGATAATGGTTCTCCCCATAGCTTAGCAGACATAGCCTTTGCCTTAACAAAAACCGGTGTTATAGGTTTCGATAAGCCCCTCTGGATAGGCGAAATCGGGTGTAGCCTTTGGGCCACTAACATGGCGGATGAATACGAATGGTACTATAATACCCTAACAATTCTCAATCAGAACGGCATAGGATATGCCGCCTGGGGATGGGCCCCCTGGCGAACAGGAACTCAATGGGGTCTAGTAAACGGCGGTGTTCCCAACTATCAGCCAAATCAAGTCGGACAAATATTCCAAGACCGTATTTTAGTATAAGTATAAAAATACCTAACGCTCAGTCGTCAAAATGTTTATAGTGCTGTATTACTTGATACCTATTGTTTACCAACTTCTACGATTGCTCCCTTTAAACGGCGATTTTATGAATTTAGCAAAACTTATTGTTAACGTACGAGGAACGATTGAAGATATCGCATACAAGTCTAGGCTACTAACTCGACCCGTCTCAATTGATCCCTTAATTCATTTTAAAATTTATTCCGCAAAGCCTACCCAGCTAAACCTTGAAAAAGAAACATTGCTGATGGCACTTCTAAATAACATTCAAAATGGAGACGTAGTGTATGATATTGGTGCAAACATTGGTCTATACTCTCTTGCGGTATCGACTTTTAACATAGATAGCGTAGTATATGCCTTTGAACCAAACCCTGAAACGTTCGCTAAATTGAGCGCAAACCTCACCCTAAACAAAACCTCTGATAACATAAAACCACTACAAATTGCCATAGGCAATACTGATAGTGAAAGCGACTTTATGATATCCTCTCAACACGAGCGAAGCTCATTCTACCCATTTGGCGCAACATTTGGCAACGCAAGAGTAAAAAAAATCGTCAAAGTAACTGTTGAACGCATAGATTCGCTAATTGGACATCTGCTTCCTCCACAACACATAAAAATCGACGCCGAAGGAAGTGAATCTATCATTCTTGAAGGCGCCCAAGAGACCATTCGAAAATACAAACCAATATTATACATAGAACCCCATAGCACTGAACAAGAAAAAAAAATTTTACAATTTCTAAAATCAGTAGAATATGAAACCAAAAAAAATTCAGAATGCTATGTTTGTAAGCCGCTTACTATCTCCTCTCAAGTAATAGTACTGGCAAAGTGATACAATAGAAAAAAACAATCATCATTTCAGACAAATTAAATATTTGAATATTACGCCTTGTTTGTAATAGCAGTTGATTCCTTATCTAACCCTAATTATATAGATATGACTTGAACTGCTGATCCTCTGATCAAAAATATTACGCTTCTATAACATAGCAAAATTGGAAATCTGCTGACAAAAACTTGACCGTTTATACGCACCACCATTACACAAAAAGGGTAAATCATCCTCAGCTTTCTGCTGAACAGTCGCCAAATAAGCGGGTAGACTCTCTATGCATTGCACGTCATGGCTAATCAAAGCTGCCAGTTCACGCCAAAACCGCACATTTACCTTGGTATTAGTGCGTTCTAGACTCTGCTGAAGACGTTTTGTGCCTTCTCTGCCTCTACGGTCAAAATCCAATAATAAAATAACTTCCTCTACGCCCAATGATTCGATTTCAGCGGCAGCTTGCAAAAACGATTTCCCGCCAGTTTTTACAGTAAACACTTTACCTCCAACGCCTAATTCCAATAGTGCATTGGCATCCTTTTTGCCCTCAACGATCATCGGCTTGCCGTTCTCGACTTGTTCCCCTAATTTAGATAGAACGTTATCGATTTTTTCAAGACGTGTTTTGAGATGAGTAGTCATGATCTCTACCTTGTAATCTGTGCTTTTTGTACCGTCTCAAGGCAATCCATGGCGTCTTTGTGGTTGGCAAAGTAGCGTCGTACCGGTTCTAAAATCTCTGCCAACTCTGTAGCGACGCCGCATTTAAGATCCATAGGGTGTAACTTTCCCTCAACATAACAGGTGGCCAGATCATCGTAGCTCTCGAAGTCTATTTTGCCGCCAAATTTCGCGGGGCGCTCGATAGTGAACACTGACTTCTCCCGGAAGATGATATATTTGACGATATCCATAACCGGGTTAAATTTGACTATACCTTCGGGACAGAAAGACCGCGACATTTTCTCTTTGATTTCTTGAGGTGAATCATAGATGTATATGCAGGTTTTAGGCTTACTCTTTGACATTTTAGCGGATGCAAGAGCTTCACGTTCTTGGCCTTCTGGAATTGGCCATACTGCAGGTTTCTCTAGTCCCTGTAGAAGATGATGGTGGACACAGACGGGCTTCCAAAAGTCTAGTTTTTCGCCGATTTCTCTGCTGACCATGTTAGCCTTGCGCTGATCCATACCCAGCTGACAGATTTTAACTTTCAAATGGAATATATCCGCGACTTGCATGGGTGTGTAAATGTAATCGCTGACGTAGTGAGCTTCGCCTTCTTTGCGTCCCGCTATTTCAAGGGTGCGGGTGGTACGGGCAAGCGTGAGGTTTTTGCTGATTACCAGCATTTTTTCCCAGTAATTGATGTCTTTATACAACTCGTCGCTGTAAATGAACTCCACTTTGTCTCCGGGGACGCCTAGGGCAAGCCAGCTGTGACGGAAGAGGTCTGCGGCTTTGTGGATAAGCTCGCGGTCGCCGCCCAATTTATTGTTGAGCCATGCATGCCATGTGGAAAGATAGGCTTTGAAGTGGATGCCGGCATCGGCGAAATCTTTCATTTTGTAAGCGCAGATAACGCCTGTACCTAGATGTGCAAGGCCTGAGGGTTCCCAGCCGTTGTAGGCAATGGGATGATCCTCGGTTTCTAGGAGTGCTCGAAGATCCTCGGTTGTTACGAGTTCCTCAGCGGGAGGTCTGCAAATAAGCTCAATTTTTCTCTCTATATCCACGTTATTTCAGCATCCTTAAGTTACAACTTTAATGTATTATTTCTTTAACTTAAATTTAGAGGTGGCTTCAGGATTTTTCGCGGGCTGATGTCTCCCGACGTAACCTAACACTTCACCTCACAGCTGAGCGTCGCTTTAAGCTTGGTGAAGCTCTCTCGGCGCGGGAATTTACGCCCGTATCTCACCTGTTCCATAATTGGGTAGAACTCGATCGGTCATAGGTACAAGATTTGTTTTTCTTGTGTGCCCTCTGTCAAGTCCGTCGTTATGGGTGCTCAATTTCGGCGAGACAAGAAATATGATGATAGTTTTTGTTTGTTAAAGGTTGCGTTTTATCTAAAACTAAAAACCATGTTATCTTAAACTATAGCGTAGTTGTTGTAGTGTATACGAAAAAGGGCAACTGACATTGTTTTCTCTTTTTTCTTTTTAGCGAGTTGCATTAGGAAGTAGCACAGGGGTTTTATGCGAAAGGTGCGCGAGCTGAAGAGGGAGGTTAGCTCGTTTGTTGTTGTTTTCTTTCATAAGCGGCTTATTTTTCGCGTCATTTAGTTCTGTTTAGCTTCAGAGTTAATTGAAAATTCTTGAAATATAGAAACGTCCAAAACAGGCACGGTATGGGTTGGGCGTTATTGCGCTCAAGAGATAGGCGCCGGGAATGGGATTCGAACCCATGCGGACCGGAAGATCCACGGGCTCTCAAGGCCCGCGCGTTAACCACTCTGCCATCCCGGCACCATAAATCAACACTTCTATTCTTTGTGTATCTTAAATGTTTACCGAATCAGCAAGACAAGATCTAAGTATAACCTAAAGACACACAGCTTGAGCTTGTCATGGTTAAATAGTGTTCTTATTGTAGTTTGCTTAGTTGTCAGATATTCTGGAAAGAATACCCGTACATACACTAATTAAAAACACGTTACACGCATCAACAACTAATTGTGACTAAGGTCATTGTTTTTTACAGATAGGTGTGTTCTTTTGCGTAAACAGGTTAGTGATTTGTGGGAAAAACTTCTTAACAGGCAATTCTACCTTTGCTACTATGCCGCAAGATCTAACTGTCCACATTCCAAGCAACATATTAGATGCTGTCTATGCAGGTGCTAAAGAACTCTATCCCCGAGAAAGCTTTCTGTTGCTTAGGGGTAAAAAAAATAAGGGCATCATATCCATCACAGATTTGGTTTTGGCTCCGTTTGCAATTCATGGCGAAGGCGAAGTCCACTTCAACCCCTACATGTTCTCAGGTGATCTCAGCCTAGTCGGAACTGTACATTCTCATCCATCCGGAAACATTTCACCCAGCCATACAGACCTCAACTATTTTTTTGGCCGGGTACTTATGATAGTGGGATATCCCTACCATGGCCACAATTGCATAGCCGCTTACGACTCAAACGGCGATAAAGTGTCTATAGATATAACTCCCCCGTTAGAATGTAACGACGAAGACTTTTACTGATCTTTTTGTTGTGTTTCTTTTATGGCCGCCTGATATTGTAAAACGAAATCCATAGCAAATTGATCAGCTTTGTTTTCTGTGCCCCGATGCACTCTATCTACTGCTCGGCTTCGTAGATGATGATAAAATTCATGCAGGATAACCAGGGGATTAACCAATACATCGCTGTTGCACACATATATTGTTTGGTTTTTTGCAGTATAGCACCCCCACGCTTTGAACTTGTGTTTTTTTGGCATGCCCACTTTGAGATCTGGAATGGCAACTTGATAGTTTTCAGCAAGCAGTTTTAACGCCTCCTCGGGGGCACCGTCAAGAATAAGCCAGACAACACGTGACTTAAAGTGATCCAAAGCCATACAAGATCAAACTTACAAATCACCCACACATTTATAGCACTTTGCCAACATCAACCCAAAACATCAAACAGTTGGATGCGCAAATCCCCCTTTTGATGATTTAAACGTCTGCAACTCTTGAAGCGTATTATCGGTGATATTTGAAAAATGCAGGTCTATATTTTCACCGTTGCTATGTAGATGACCTCTCGCTTTGAGTTCTATTTCTATTTTTTGATGGTATCCAAAGCTTTGAGTTACACCGATTTTTTAAAATATTCCCATTTTGGTATAGCATTAGGCGTAAACGCATGAAACCCCTGATTATTAAAGCCAGTAGCCTAAACCTTGTCCATACACCTGAGCGATGCTTTGTTGCAGAAAATTACGGTTCTAGTGATGGCAGGGTTTCAATAGCTGTAGCTATCGTAAAGCCTGGTGTTACTACGGTTGCTCATCACCTTGAAGGGATAGAAGAAATCTACATAATCACTAAGGTAGCGGTGTTATAGACATCAAGGGTATAGATCCAGTTGAGGTCAATGTTGGTGGCGTAGTTGTTATTTCTGCCGATACTTCTCAGCGGATAAGAAATATAGGTAGTTGTGACTTGGTTTTCTATTGTGTCTGTACACCACGGTTTGTCCAAGAGTGCTATTTCAGTGATGAACCTACAGTTGAGTAGCGTTTTGTTCAACTGGGCAACTCATTATATTTGAATCTGAAAGTATGACAACAACAAGTATTCTCTTCTATAATTCTTAACTTTCAAGTTTTTGAACAAGTTTAGCAACCTGTTCGATTACGTGTGTATTGATTTTTTGTCCTTTCTCGGGTGTGGCTGTCGTTGGATCACCATGTACACCGCTTGGGAAGTATTGCTCTGGATGCAGTACAACTTCAAATCGGGGCATCTCATAGCAACTAGGTATACCCTTTGATTTAATCAGATCCGGGCGGATCGCCATAACACGTGCCGTTTCAATTGTGCCCGCATGCCCATCTTTTGGGTCAGCTAATTCGTCGGTGAGTTCTTCTGCAAAATCATAATCTGACAAAACCATAATGCGTGTGTGTTGTTTGCCGTTTTCTTCTCCGTTTTGATGGATAACTTCTTGTGCTGCCAGTCTAAGAGCAACCATATGAGAAGAACCCGCATGACCGCTAAGGACGATTATGCGGTTAAATCCATTGCGGGATAGCTCGGTAAGGATGTCTTTAACTACGTTAAAGAGTGTATTGAATTGGATAGTTAGACTGCCGGGAAAATTGCGTCCAGCATTTATGAGGCCATAGCGGAAAGGCGGGGCCACTAAACAGCCTGTTTTGCGTGCAACCTCAAGCGCAACATATTCGGGTTGGACGCTATCAGTACACAAGGGTAAGTGTTCGCCGTGCTCTTCTACGCTTCCGATTGGAAAAATAATCACTCTCCCTTGCATAGCCGCCTTTGCGGCTTCAACGGTGCTTAATTCGTCAAGCCATAAATGTTCTGAGTTGATAGTGCATGTCATAGTTGAAATCTGTTATTTGTAGGATTTTTATTTTGCGGCAGCACCAAACAAATTATCCTCCAAAAATTATTTCACTACCTTAACCATGAAATCATGCCCCTCATTTTAGTAGTCTACTCGAGTTATGTCCCAAATATGCTGATATGTCCCAGTTTTGGCGAGACTATGTGTGCAGGCAAACAATACGGTTCTCTATCTCTGTAGGTACTCAACGACGTTTTGCCAATTTGCTATTTGGTTGTTGGTTACTGTCCGTAGGTACCTTGTTTGATTTTTTCTGCTAAAAGATGAATAAACTCGATGGGCCAAACATCGTCAGCGACATCGTCTGTTAGAATTCTTCGTTGGTGATAGAGCGGGATGAGATCGTTTTTGAGAAGTAAAATAAGCAGAAATTGGTGTCCGTAAGTGCGTTTGAAGAGGGCATATTTACGGGCTTGATGTTTAGTCATTTCAAAATGGGGTTCTAGGATGATTTTTCTGCCTTGTACTGTTTTCTCTAAGATAAAATCTGGGGTGTAAACTTCATTTGGCAGGGGAAAACTGATGGTTTCATAACCGTATGGGATGTGGAGTTGCAGAAGTGTAAGTGCGGTTTTCTTTTCCCAGCCGCTCTTGTAGCGGCTCATTTTTTGGTAATAGGCTCGGGGTTGTCCTGTGATTTTTTGCATCCGTTCCAAAAAATCCAGTGCTGCTTTGAGTGTATAGCGGTTGAGCGGTTTCTGTTTTAGCCATCTGCCCAGCAGAAAGAAGGGATGATCGATTTTTGCGGGGTCTTGAGGAAAAAGGGTTTTAGCGTAGTTGGTTAATTTTTGGCGGGCTTCCGATGAGGTTTGTTCATCTCTCCATAGTGCAGGTGATGCTGAAGATATTATGCCTAAACTGGCGGCGACATTGGCGTTTTCTTTGGTTAGTGGTACATAGAGGTCTTCGGGGTGTAGGTGATTGTAGATTTGTAAATCAGGTTGTGGACGTACCATCCAGCGCAGATAAATCCATGCGCGGTCTTTGTGTGGGCCTGATAGTGCAGGGATGTTTTGGGCAAGGTCATCGAGGAAGTCTTTTGGTTTGGTGAATTTTTGAGCGTATTTTAGGAGGTTGCGTTCGGCTTTGTATTTAACAAACATGTTAACGGAGGCAAGGATTTCTGAAGCGGCTTTCTTGTTTGGACCTAGGTCATGATGGAAGTAAGCTTTTACAATAACTTCTTCAAAAAGGTGTGCCTTTTTTATCTCAAACAGTTTGTTGCCAAATGCCCTATTTAGATAGACCAATAGCATGCGGGCGTTTTCAGGATATCCCACGACGGTGTCGTCAAGGATTGCTGCGGCCATTAAAAAGTAGTGGGCGGTAACACTGCGTTCTTCATTTTTTGAAGAGTATGGGTTAAAGAGTAACCGGGGGCTCATACGTCTGTCCCATTGGACATCGGCAGTATCGGAGTTTTTGTTGATAAACTCAACTAGTAGTGTTGTAACTTCGTCTGTTACCATAAACCCTTACACGGCAATAGATTATGTTATGGGTGCTTAAAACTTCTAGCGTAGAAATGGTGGTGTCTTATCCCAAAATAATTTCACCTTTTCACTCTATATTGCTATTCGGGATTTGACGAACAAATTACGTAGTCACCATACCAACCAACCTCAAACACAACACCTGCTCTTCTGAAAATATCTCGCACCCAAAAATTACTGACATGGTCAAAGTCAAAAATAAGCGAGAACTAAAATGGTGCATAGAAAAACACGCAGCCGACAAAATAACCGCAAAATACGCCGCCAACAAACTCAAAATGACCCCCAGAAGATTCAAACAAATATATGCAAAATACAAAAAAACAAACATCACCCCAACAATAGGCCAAACCCTTGGCAGACCCAAAAACCAACTAACCCAAGAAACAATAGAAATCATAAACCAAGCCTACCAAAAAGACCACCTAGGCGCACAATATCTCCAAAAAATCATATACGCGCACCAAAAAATAACTATCTCCAAACGAACCATTCATGAGGTCTTACTCAAATTGGGATATGCACACCACCAACCCAACAAACAAAAACGCCGAGCTCCATGGATCCGTTACGAACGCAAACACTCCCTCTCAATGGTGCACACCGACTGGCATCACTGCGCAAACGGCAAGTACCTCTGCACAATCCTAGATGACGCCTCAAGAAAAATTATTGCGGCAGGAGAATTTGATAATGAAACAACAAAAAATGCTATTATAGTCTTGAAAAAAGCACAAAAGGAATGTAGACAATGGTATTCCATTCACTCAATTTTGACTGATCATGGCACACAATTTTATGCCAACAAACGGGATGCACAAGGGGTTGCGGAGCATGAATATGAACAGTACCTAAAAGAGCACCATATCAGGCATATTCTTTGCAGAGTCAATCACCCCCAAACTAACGGCAAGCTAGAAAAGTTTCATGATCTCTACAATAATCATCGGTTTAGGTTTGAGAGTTTAGCGGAGTTTGTTGACTGGTACAATAATAGACCTCATGGCGCGTTTAATTTGTGGGAAGCAGAGACGCCAAATATGATGTTTGTAAAAAAGTTGTGGCCTGAAGTATGGCTGAGTATGGCTACTAGACAATTTGGCTGGTAAAATCGTGTATACTGAGATAATCAAAAAAGGTGAAATTATTTTGGGACAAGACACGTAGAAATGGTGGCGTAAGAGTTTAATAGGGGCTGGGAAATGAAGTAGTGCACATCTAAGAACGAAGCGCCTATATAGTAAGGTGCGATAGAAGATTGTGCTAAAAGTGTGGGCCGGTCGTCTAGCCTGGTTAGGACATCTGCTTGACGTGCAGAAGGTCGCCGGTCCGAATCCGGTTCGGCCCACCATAATTCTTTACTTCTTAGTTGTATTATCAATCCATATGTATGGTTAGCGCAGATAATGTTTGAATGTATCAATTGAGAAAAACAAGTCTTTATGATATTTGACGTTAAATGTTGTTTTAGATTGAAAATAAACTCTGAAAGAGTCAATGCTCCAATACCAAGACAAAAATAAAGTACTCTTTTCTATTTTTCCATTATGTTTATCAATTGGAACTTATTTAACGAATTCTGTTGTACTAGATTATAAAAGAAATGGTGTGTTGGTTGAATAGAAAAGAAGGGGGTAGAAATTTTGTTGCTATTTTAGGGATGCGAGGTATTTGAGGTGGAATGGTTTGATGAGTATTCCGCCTTTGAGGTCGGCGTTGAAGGTTTGACTTTCGACCACCCAATCTGACAGCTCAGAATCATGTGTTCGTATGAATTCTGCGAAGCTGGCAAAATTTTCGTGCAGCGATATGCATACTGCATCCCAGCCCATACCTCTGCCTTCTGAGACAAGTATGACGTTTGTTTGTTTCATGTACCATTCTTTCATTTTTTGGATTGCTTTTGTTTTTTCGTCGCCTGTTTGGTACTTTAGTTTGCTTTTCAGAAAGGTTATGGCTGTGATCTCAAATCCGATTTGGCCGAATTTGGGGATAACGGTGTATCCTTCGATATAGTTCTCTTCTAGCATGGCTCGTCTTCTGGTCACAGTTGGCTGAGAAACGCCTAACGCTTTGGCTAGTTGCCTGTCGCTTCTGTGTGAGTCCTTCATGAGTTCGAACAGAATTTTGTAGTCTATAGGTTTTAGCTCTTTCATTTGCATTTCACTCACAATTTTTGTTATGTAAATGCATTTTTCAACTCATATATAAATGATGCTGTTGTTTTGTCTGAATTTGAGGACTTATTGGGTTATAATTGTAATTCGATGGGTGAATTGTGATTCAATGTATGTTTTTCTCTCTGGGGAAGGATAAATTTCTATAGTGGATTGTGTGTTTAATGTGTATATGTGATCAACTGGTGTGCATCAATTGATTGATTTTGACTTAGGCATTGAGTAATGTATCAAAAGTAACAAATCATAAGAATGAAATGACAAAACAGGATGCTATTTAAGACAATACAACCTCTAACCCTGCAGGCGACACGCATGCCCATCCAAATCCAAAACAACATCAAAGAAGAAATCACAAACTTCCTCTCCAACCTAATCCGCATAAACACAACCAACCCACCAGGAAACGAAACACAAGCCGCACGCTTCATCGCAGAATACTTAGCCAAAGACGGATTAAAATCCGAAATATTCGAATCCACACCTGGCAGGGGTAGCATAATCACCCGACTAAAAGGAACAGGAAAAAAACCCAACCTGCTTCTACTCTCCCACCTAGACGTCGTCACCGCTAACCCCAAAGAATGGACAGTAGACCCATTCGCAGGCACCATTAAAGACGGCTTTGTCTACGGCCGAGGTGCCATAGACATGAAAGGCATGACCGCCATCGAAGTCATAACCCTAAAACTCCTCAAACAAAACAACATCCCCATAAAAGGCGATGTAGTTTTAGCCGCAACCGCTGATGAAGAACACGGCGGCGAAGCAGGCGCAGGCTACCTGATCCACAAGCACAAAGACAAAATCTGGTGCCCCTACCTGCTAAATGAAGGCGGAGGAACAGCAATTCCCCAAAACAACCGAAACATCTACCCCATCCAAACCGCCGAAAAAGGCATCCTATGGTTCAAAATAAAAGCCAAGGGCACTCCAGGACACGGCTCAACACCAAACATGGCCGATAACGCCATCGAACGCATCAACAAAGTTATCACAAAACTGGGCAACTACCAGCCACCCACAGTCTACGTTTCAACACTAAACGAATTCCTAACACAGATTACACAAACAAACCCCCAGCTCAAAGACACCATAAACCGACTGCTCACCAACCCCACAGAAAGCGAACAGATACTCAACGAACTCGCACAAAAAGACAAAACGCTCGCAGAAGAAATCCGCCCCCGAATCAAAACTACCATAACACCCACAATAATCCATGGCGGCATGAAAGAAAACATCATCCCATCAGAATGTGAGGTCGTATTTGACTGCCGCGTTCTGCCCAACCAAAGCGTAACAAAAACACTCGATTCAATCAAAGACATGCTAAAAGACATCGGAGACGGAAAACTCAGCTATGAAATCATTCAGATGCACGACGGCAACCAATCCACCACACAAACACCCCTCTACGATACAATCAAAAATGTACTGCAAGAAGCAGACCCTGGCTGCAACATAACCCCCACCCTAACTACAGGCGGAACAGATTCAAGATTCTTTAGAGAAACCGGCAGTATATGCTATGGCTTCCACCCCGTACGACCCGAAGAACCCAACGGCGAATACGAAAAACGAATGCACGGTATCGACGAACGGCTAAGCATAGACAACTTGGTCTGGGGAACCAGCATTTTCTATGAAACCGTCAAAAGATTCATGACCTAATCGCACTATCTATTTTTTACAAACACTTTTATCTCTATAGCAACTAGATAGTCGCCTAAGAGACAACCACCATGATCAGCGAAACCAAAGTAGCTCTAAGCCAACACGAACCCTCAAATATAGCTACAAAAACCATCGGCTTAATCTCTGATACCCATATTCCCAAACGAGCGCACTATCTCCCCAAACGAGTGTTTGAACTTTTCGAAAAAGTCGACTATATCATTCACGCAGGCGACCTGGTGGAACTAGCGGTGGTGGATGAACTAGAACAGTTCGCACCTGTTCTGGCTGTTCACGGCAACATGGACAACATGGCAGTTACAGGCGCACTACCACGGCTCAACTCCATTAGACTATTTGATTGGAAAATCGGCGTTATGCATGATCCCGACATTCACTTTGGTTTGGATAAAATGCGAAAACTCACCAAACAAAATGGCTTTAACGTATTTGTTTACGGACACACTCATGTGGCCAACATCAAATGGGAAAACAAAACCCTCTACATCAACCCCGGTAGTCCCACAGTTCCCCCCTCAATCATAAGCAAACCCTCAGTCGGATTGCTTAAAATAACCAAAGACACCATATCACCCCAGATCATAGAATTTTAACCAAACAGCACGGCCCATATAAACACCACATATGCTCCCAAACCTAAACAGTTATCCCGTCACAATGGTTGACCCGAGTTTTTAGGAAGACATTCTAGTTTTAAACTGACAAGTCGTCATCAGATAGAGGCGGTATCAAAAAGGCCTTAAATAACCCCTCAGGTAAACGTTCAATATAGGCTTACTTTAAGTTACCTCTCCCCTCTATCCCGCAGTAGTTTCAAGGCTTGGCTTAAAAGCAAAAAACACTACACAACATTTTGGAGACAAAACATGGAACACTGTAAAAACCCTTGGAAACACGTCTGTACAAGTGAGGATATAAAACTATACATCCAAGTTAAAGGTGAAAACCTGCCGATTTGCCAGCGATGTTGGAGCCAAATCGCCGATCAAGACGAGGAATGGTGAAATGGAGAGCTTTAGCGTTAACAGCGCCAAATCCTACCTCGGAAAAAACGTCAACTTGCATCTAAAAGATGGTGCCGTAATCGTCAACGTGCATCTCACCCGGCTTCACAGAGGCACAGGTAAAAACAGCAAACAAATTGAGTACCATTTAGCAAACCGCAAAAGAAATAGGATACCCCTAAAAGCAGTCGCATATGCACAAACACTCAGCAATACCCTCATGAAAGCCTCGGCATGAGTTTTTGATATTTCTAATGGGCCTTATGAATGCTATTTATAAATTGCCCACATAAACAATTAATTTACACATATAGCTAAATAACCTTCTAAATCTTTGGTAATTAAAAACAAAAAACAAAAATAAATATGCCTATAGGTTATGAACTGCGTTTTATAGCTTCCGAATCAATTATTTCGAGAAGTCTAATCACACGTTTTCCTTTGATGCTCTTTTCTGCTTCTGAAATTGTTTGTCTTGAGTTGCAGATGGTATCTAAAACAATTCCTTTTTCTTCATCGACTATTACGGGGTAGACTCTGCAACCATCGGGGCGGTCAACATATACGTTGCATCTGTGATTTTTGGGGTCGTAGAAAATGCAGTAGCCCCCGTGGTTTTTTAGTGTTGCATATCCTTGTTTATCGTAGCGGACAAATCTGCTTGGCGTGTATCCTTTCTGTGCAAGACGTTTGATATCTTTTTTTGAGAGTAACATTTCGGTTTCAGTGCAACATACTCCACAGTTTGTGCAACGCATAAAACTGTCAAGTATCGGGGCACTATTTGTGCTTTTAGTTTCTTCTAGATAATACGCTTGTTTCGCTGTGGCGTAAGACCGGCTAGTAGTTGTCGGTTAAGTTGTGAATTCATTGAGTAAATCGTTTAGTTGAGCAAACAGTTCAAGGAAACGGTAGCCTTTTTCGGTGGTGGCGTATTTGTTGAGTTTTTTAATCAGTAAACCCTGTGCTGTAAGTGAGTTCATGTGTGTTTTTAGCTGAGCGTAGTTGAGGTTTGTGTTATACATTATGCTGGTTTTGGTTTTATTCTGCTCGCAGAACAGCAGAATTTCGGCGATTATGTCCAGTTTGCCTCGTCTAAAACCTTTAAAGCAACTCCTTTCATGTTCATGTCTCAGCAATGCAAACTGGAGTTCATGCGAATTTAGCTTTGCTGTTCCCATTGCGGAGCTTGTCAAACAGATGCCTCGTTTTAATCTGAATAAATGTTCTTTAACTCTTAAACGAATGTGACTGTAAATTGCCAGTAACAGGTATCATAAAAGCGCTTGAAGAGTTAATGTTTTAAATAGATGCTGTTGCGTATGAGGATTAGAGGATTTGTATGAGCCAATTGGTGCTTTATTCTGATGGTGGTGCAAGAGGTAATCCTGGGCCGGCAGCGGCTGCTTATTTAGCTCTAAACGAGGCAGGTGTAACGGTGAAGACAGATGCGCGTAGTTTAGGTGTCAGCACTAATAATCAAGCCGAATATGCGGCGTTGTTGATGGCGCTTCAATTTGCTGCTGAGTATGGTGCCGCAGAGGTTGTTTGCTACCTTGACAGCGAATTAGTCGTCAAACAGCTAAACGGGGTGTACACTGTAAGAAATTCTGAGCTTCAAAGACTGTGGCGGCAGGTGCAGCAACGCAGAGATGTATTTAAAAAAATCAGTTTTCAACATGTCCGGCGAAGCAATCCCTGTATTGTAAAAGCCGATGCGCTCGTTAACAAGGTGTTGGATGATCAGAGAAGTGGTGATAAGCCTTCTCTCTGTCATGAAAAACAAAATCCCGTGCTTGTTCATGCAAGCATCCGCACAAGTAACATGAAGCGTTCGGTTGATTTCTACAGTCATTTTCTGGGTTTAGAGGTTACACGCCGATTTGAAGTCAAGGAAACAAATGCAGAAATTGTTTTTCTCCAAGACCCCCAGCGCAGGGGATGTGTGCTTGAGTTAACCTTCTATAGGGATCAAAAACAGTACTTGCAGGCTGATTATGAGAACCGCATTTTTGATCATTTAGGCTTTGAAGTAGCAGACATCCAAAG
This sequence comes from Candidatus Bathycorpusculum acetigenes, assembly GCA_009781675.1. GTDB lineage: Archaea > Thermoproteota > Bathyarchaeia > Bathyarchaeales > Bathycorpusculaceae > Bathycorpusculum > Bathycorpusculum acetigenes. The sequence goes on from WQVG01000017.1 coordinate 25,491, forward strand.
GACCCTCACAGCTATGAAAAAGGCGAACATAATCGTTACTGATGAACCCCGCAGGTTTAATGAAGACTTAATCATCGCATTTGTAGAAGACCCCGATGGAACACTCATCGAATTAATCGAGCATAAGCAGTTGTGATTGCTATTCATAGAATTTTGGTCTAGCTCGTTTGCTGTATTCCTCTATAGCTTTCGCACGTTCTTCTTCTGCTTTATCTTTCTCCTCTGCCTCTTGCTCAGCTGGTTGTGCCACTGATTTCTCGAACTCCATATCCACATTCTTATAACTGCCTTCCAATGCAGTTATGTAGATTTTGAAATCGTCCATAGCATTTTCTGCTTGATTATGTGATGAATGCACCTGCTCTGAGAGCAAGACAATGAGATCTAGCATGCTGCGCAGAGTATGTTTGTCACTTTCTGGCGCATGGTCATAATAGCGTTGAAAAACACTCATTAAGTCTATGAACATCTCATCAACTTCTCTGCTTTCCCTCTTAAAATGATTCTCAGAAGTCAAAGATTTCGTTTTAAGGGTAAGCATGAGATTTTTAAGAATAGTTGCATTAGCCTGAGACAAACAAAAAACCTACTTTATCTATTGGTGCTGATGAAATTATATATTTTGGTTGATGAATGCCGCTAAAGTCTGCAGCGTTACTGTATAGCGATTTTTTTCCTATGTTAATTTGGCTGAAAATCTACAGGTTGCCTAAGCGATGGTCCTTAATGAGAGAAAAGTTTAAGGGTAAATGTTTGTTTTAGGTTGCAAGTATTCTTACTTTGAGGTTTGTAGTTTGAGCACCAAAATGGAATCTATCGAGGAACGCAAAGCAGCAGTCCTCATTAAGCTCCGAAAGTATAAGCTTGTTGAAAAACAAAAGTATGAAGGCGCATATGCCTACTTAATCGATATCCCGCAAGATAAAGAACGCGCAATCGTATGGTGCATCCTTGGAGAAGCCACTGTGGGCATAGCCGCTATGAATACTCTCTACAAGATAATGAAAGAAAAAGAACTTGAACGCGCTATCGTAATTACTGAAGGCCGCTACACTCATGCTGTTAAGCTGGGGGCAAAGAAGAAAAATGTAGAATTGTTGCCTAAGTCCTTCCCGGTTTTTGATATTTTTGAACATGCGCTGGTTCCGTTTCATGAGATCCTTAGCGAAAAAGAAAAGGCCCAATTACTTGCCCAGTTTAAGCTGCAACCCTACCAGATGCCTCAGATAAGATCGGGTGATCCTGCTGTTAAAGCCATTGGTGCTCAGCCCGGTCATGTGCTTAAAATCACTCGAAAAAGCACTACTGCCGGTGAACACGTAACCTACAGATACGTAGTCGAATAAACTACCTCCTTTTATTACTGACCCTTATCGTGGGTCCCTTCTTTTAGTCAGGAAATGTTGTCCATCAAATCGCTTTTTGGGTAGTTAAACTATTTGTGCCTAAACAGACGCCCAAAGCATTCTACAGGAGTCTATCTGTTATCATCTATTCTTAATGGTTGATGATCTATACCTTTTTAGTATTTTGTACGTCTAAAAGCGTATTTTTCCATCTGGCGGCATTTTTAGCATCTGATTTTTGGGGGTTGGTTGTTGGTGTCTGTGGTTCAAACAGGTTTTGGCGCTTATATAGCACTTTAACTTTTTATAGTCTGAGGTCATTGTACTTGTAGAGAGTACATGCCAAAACCAATATCGAACGAAAAAAGAGACACTATTGTTAAACACATGCAAGCTGGTGAAAGCAAG